>USDU01000047.1 GCA_900553635.1 uncultured Lachnospiraceae bacterium
AATGGCGTTCACCGTGTCGGAAGGGTCGTCCTTCAGCCCGTTGGTTCCCAGGAAAATCTGAATCACGTCCGGATCCTTGCCTGTATACAGCTTATAATACTTCCAGTCGAACATTTCCTGCACCGGATCATAAAAAGGCTGAACGCCCTCGCTCACGCCATCGGAGGAATATTCCGTAGGCTCCAGATAATCCTGGGCCGAGAATCCGCTTCGTCCTTCGTGACTGTACCGTGTCCAGCCTCTTGTTCCCGTAAATGTGATCTGCTCTCCGGACAGATGGTAGATGGTGCGATACCACTCCCGCCCGTCCGAAAGGCTGTCTCCCATATTCATAATCGAGTATTCGCCCTCCAGACGCTCCACCACGTGAAGCGTACTCTTCAGGGTCATCAGCTCATTTACATTATAGTCAAATACTGTCAGGGTCAGGGAATAATCACCCACCTGCTCCTCTTTTCCGGTGATTGAAAACCGATCCTCCAGATTTTCGCCCACCTGGCAGTCCCAGTTGCAGGCATAGCCAGACCTTAAGCCCGACCATACCACCTCATCGTTGTACAGCTCGATGGTACTGCCCACGGCCACGTACACGTCCTCCGGCAGATAGGCCTCCACCTGAGGCTTATATTTCTTAAGCTCCATCTGTAACATGACATTCCAGACCAGCAGAGCGACGATAACTGCTGCCGGAATTATGAGAAGAAGCTTCTTTTTACTTCTGATTCCGCTCAATGTTTGTCTCCTTACAGATAAATATGGGCCGGTGCTTGGTCTCCATATAGGTCTTCGCCAGATACTCGCCCAGGATTCCGATACAGAACAGCTGGATACCGCCCAGGAAAATGATGATACAGGTCATAGACGGCCAGCCGGACACTGGATCTCCGTAGAGCACTGTTCGAATGATAATAAAACACAGCGCCAGAAACGCCACAATGCAGAAAAAGACTCCCAGAAACGCAGCCATTACCAGGGGCGCTGTCGTAAAGCCCACAATGCCCTCAATACTGTATATCAGCAGCTTCCAGAACGACCATTTGGTCTCCCCGGCGCTTCGCTCCACATTTTCATACTCCAGCCACTTGGTGTTGAAGCCGACCCAGCCAAACAGTCCCTTGGAAAATCGGTTATATTCTCCTAACCGAAGTAACTCACCCACAAACTGCCGGGTCATCAGCCGGTAATCCCGGGCTCCGTCCACGATATCCGTCTTGGACAGCCGGTGCATCAGCGCGTAAAAGCGTCTTGCAAAGAAGGAACGGATCGGCGGTTCCCCCTTTCTGGTCACGCGGCGGGTCGCCACGCTGTCATAGTTTTCCGTCGTAATAATCCGGTACATCTCCGGCAGAAGGCTCGGCGGATCCTGCAGATCCACATCCATAATGGCCACATAATCGCCGTCCGCATAGGACAGACCGGCGTACATGGCTGCTTCTTTTCCGAAATTCCGTGAAAAGCTCACATATTTCACACGGTCATCCCGCTCTGCCAGCTTCTTCATTTCCATGAGGCTTGCATCCCGGGAACCGTCATTTACAAATAATACTTCCAACCGCACCTGAGGCATCTCCCCTGCGGTCTTCGCAATCGCGTCATAAAAGATAGGAATCGCTTCCTGCTCATTATAACAGGGAACAATAATTGAAATCTTGTCCATAGCTATTTTTCTTTTTCTTTCTCCTCGTCGTCAAAACCGCGAATCTGGTCAATCAGGAAGGGCGGACGGTTTCTCGCCGCGTCGAAGGCTCTCCAGATATACTCGCCCAGAATTCCCAGCATTACCATGGTCACACCAAAGGAAAACAGCATCAATACCATCATGGACGTCCAGCCCGGTACGTCCTCCACGCCGGTCAGCCGCTGTACCATCAGTACAATCGCCCAGATAACAGCTCCTGCCGCATATACACCACCCAGTCCGGTCATAAAGCGCACCGGGAAATAGGAGAAGCTCATCATAGAATCCACAACCAGCTTGATTTTCTTCGACAGGGTCCACCGGGACTCCCCGATCTCTCTGGCTTTCCGGTGGAAATAAACCTTCTCGGTCTTGAAGCCTACCCAAAGCACCTGCAGAGTTAATGCGGAATTCTTCTCATCCAGCATCAGCAGCACTTCAATGACCTGACGATCCAGAAGATAACAGTCAAAGCCGCCTTTGGGCATATTTTTCATAATCAGCTTCCGGGTAATGGTGTAGTAGAGGTTGGCGAAAAACTTCTGAATGGCGCCCTCGTCGCGGTCGGCTCGTACCGCCAGAACCACCTTATTGCCCTCTTTCCATTTCTCGTAAAGCTGCAGGATCAGCTCGGAATCCTCCTGCAGATCTGCCTGCTTGGTCACAGCACAGTCGCCGGTGCAGACAGAAAGGCCCGCCAGAATGGCGGAATGCTCGCCAAAGTTTCTGGAAAGCTTCACCAGTCTGACCTTGTCATCCAGATCGCGGATCTGATTCATGATTTCCCAGGAATTATCGCCGGATCCGTCGTCCACGAAGACAATCTCGTAATCCTCCAGCTTATGCAGAATCTTCTCTTTCATGTCCTCATAGAGGAGCATCAGGGTATCGGAGTTCCAGTATACCGGAACGATTATTGAAAGCTTGCTCATCGTCTGCGGGTTCCTCCCACTTCTTTGATAAATTCATCGTAATCGCGGATGTATTCGTGGCCGTCGTAATGGGTGTTAGCCAATACTAACAATACGGAATCCGCGCTGAAATCGTACATATCCTTCCAGAGCATGGTGGGCAGATAGAGTCCCATACGGGGACGGTTCAGCTCGATGATATCCTCCTCGAAACCATTGTCCACGCGCACCTTGCTGGACCCGCTCACGTTGATAAGGACGAATTCAGAATTGCGGTTGGCGTGCTGGCCCCGGACTACTTCACTGTCAGAACCATAGATGTAGAAAACACGCTGAATGTCAAAAGGAATATCCTGCGCTCCCTCTACAACCACCAGCTTTCCACGCTCATCGCCCAGATCACCGAATTCCAGAATCTTGTACTGATCTTTAATACTCATATTTTCTCTCCCAGATTTATTAAAATGCGTCATTCTTAAAACGCATTGATTGCGTCAATGACGTAAGACTGTTCTTCCTCTGTCATGCCGTTGTACATAGGCAGAGAAAGTACCTGTGACGCGTACTGCTCGGTAATGGGGAAATCGCCCTTCTTATGACCCAGATACTGATAAGCCTCTGACAGATGGGGCGGAATCGGATAGTGAATAATCGTTCCGATCTCCTTTTCCTCCAGATATTTTTTCAGCTCGTCGCGCTGCTCGCTTCTGACTACAAACTGATGCCATACGGCGGTGGCACCCTCCTGTACTCCCGGAAGAATCAGTTTGTCGTTCTGAATCTCCGCAAGATATCTGGCCGCAATCTGGCGGCGCTCCTCCTCGCACTCCTCCACATGGCGCAGACGCACACGAAGAAGTCCTGCCTGTAATTCATCCAGACGCGAGTTAGCTCCGACTACCTTATTGTAATAGCGTTTCTCGCTTCCATAATTGCGATACACACGGAAATCCTCAGCCAGTCCCGCGTCCTTCACAACCACTCCGCCGCCGTCACCAAAAGCGCCGATGTTCTTGGAAGGATAGAAGGAAAAGCAGCCCACATCTCCGAAGGTTCCGGTCATCTGACCATCAAAGCAGGCTCCATGGGACTGGGCACAGTCCTCCACCAGCTTCAGATTGTATTTTTCTGTCAGCTTCTTGACTTCGGCCATGTTGGAAGCCTGGCCATAGAGGTGTACCACCAGAATCGCCTTGGTGCGCTCAGTGATTTTCTCCTCGATCTTGGATACATCGATATTGTAATACGGATTCGGCTCCACGAAAATCGGGGTCGCGCCGTTCATGGTGATACCCATAACGCTGGCAATGTAGGTATTGCCCTGGACAATGACCTCGTCGCCCTTACCGATACCCAGCAGACGAAACGCGATCCACAGTGCATCCAGGCCGCTGGCCAGACCCACGCAATGATTGCCGCCTGTATAAGCCGCAAATTCCTCCTCGAAGCTCTTTACCTCATTGCCCAGCACATACCAGCCGGAGCGAAGCACCTCAAGGGCCTTTGACTCAAATTCCTCCTGATACCGGAAGAAGCCTCTATCCATACGGTTTGCCATAACTTTCATTTTACAGCCGCCTCACTTTCTGTCCTTTGCGGCAGACCTGCTTTTCTCTTTCCTGGAAATGGGCAGATCTATGCCTTATAAAATACATTACTCGTATTTATCATCATAACACGCGTTGAAATATTCGTCAATCGGCTTTCCATCCGCTTCAGTCAACAGAAGGGTCAGCTTCTCCGCGCCTGTTCCATTCAGATGATCCACGTCGATATAATCGTCAGCTGTCAGCTCCAGGTACTCCGTCTTCGCCAGATTGAAATCCAGATACTCCACGCCGAAACGCTCCGCCAGCTTCTGCACGTAAGCATGGGCTGAATCGTAGGGACCAATGGCCTCCAGATACTGATTGAGGCTCGGCGCTGTCACAAATACCAGACGAATATCATGCTCCCGGCAAAAGCTTACGATTTTTTCTATATAAGAAACAGGATACGTCGTATCCAGCTGCATGTCATCGGCCACTTTGCCGAAATTGTCCCACCAGGTAATGGCGTCCACGTCCAATCGCGCGTCAGACCAAACGAAGCCCCGACCTGCGTACTGGTCTGCCTCCACGGTCACCGGCTCGTATTTCCGGTAGCTTTCGGCCTGCTTCTTCGCCAGATTTTCCCGTACGTACGCGAAGTCTCCAAGCTCCTGCCAGCTGCGCCGGAAGGGAAAGAAGCGGTTCGTGTAATTCTTCGCCTCCGTGGTAGTCAGCAGGAAAGAAAGCTTATTCAAAGAAGGCCGCATATAGTCGGAAATGATATTGGCCTGCACCAGGTCACGGTCTTCGCTGTCCATAAACAGGAACTTGTAGTACATATCCAGATAGACGGTTTTCAGGTCGTAAAGTCTGGCCGCCTCCCGCAGAAGGTAGTAGGATGTATCGTAATTCTGGGAAGAAGAACCCAGATTGTATGCTGTCCTTCCGGTCAGTTCTTCGTAGAGTTCCGGGTCGTAGGCCCGGTAGCAATGGGAGCTTCCCAGGAACAGGGTATCAATCTCCTCGCCTGCGTCGGCGCGCTCATAGAGCTCATGCATAGTTAGCCTTGTGTAACTTTGACTGTCGTCCATCAGGAGGTAATTACAGAGTCTGATGAGACCGCAGAGCAGGGCTATGACTGCCACTATCATCAAAAGCCATCCGAACAGGGCTTGTTTTTTTGTTTTCACGGAAACTGAAGCCTCCTTTCCCGGACGTTCGGCCGCGCCAATTCGCAAAACCGAACTGTTCAAATACGGACGTTCGGTCGCGCCAATTCGCAAAACCGCTCCTACGGAGCTCTCCGCTGCTTCGCAGCTCATTTTTGCTCATTACCTGGCGCTCATCTCATGCTTCTGTATAGCAGGATTCTTATGCAAGCATAAAATCCTGCCACACAGAAGCATGGCCGAACTGTTATCTAAAACTGTGTGTAAAGAAATCCGCTGGTATCATAAGCCGCGCCGTACACGCCAAAGATGAGTACAGCCCCAAGCAGCGCCGTATATATCAGGCACCGCAGCACTGCATTTCGCTCCAGAATCCAGCTTTGGAACGCGAAGCCTTTTTCATTCAGCACGTCCTTCGCTATCACAGCCAGAATACCAAACGCCAACAGCACCCACTCGAAACTGCCAAGCTGCATACCCGCAAAATCCTGCAAACGGAAATTCGTGAGAATCACCCTCAGCATTCCCTTTAAATCTCCCAGGGAATTCACCCGGAACACCATCCAGGTGGCGTCAATGAACAGGAATATCAGTACACGTTTCACTGCGCGCGGCACTTTCCAATTCTTAATATCGAAAATCTGTCCGATGCCATGCAGCAGTCCCCACAGCAGAAAATGAAAGCCGGTTCCGTGCCAGATACCGCTGACCCCGAAGGTAATCAGGATATTGACGGCTCTACGAAAGCGCCCCCTGCGGCTGCCCCCCAGCGGAATATACACATAATCCCGAAGAAAGCTGCTTAAGGAAAGATGCCACCTGCGCCAGAAATCCTGCACGGAATCCGCCTGATAAGGCCGCTTGAAATTCACCAGCAAATCAAAGCCCAACAGTCCGGCAATTCCTCTCCCCATATCCGTATAGCCTGCGAAATCGCAGTAAATCTGAAAAGCGTAAAGCGCCGTCGCCAGAATGATTTCCACGCCGCCGAAGGCCCCAAACTGACTGTACACCGCATTAACCGGAATGGCAATGCGATCCGCAATCAACAGCTTTTCGCACAGACCCCAGAGCAATAACAGGGCGCTTCGCCGGATACGCTCCAGATCCCGCACCGGGAGCGTACCTATATTCTGAATCTGTCGGAGCAGATTGCCGCTGCGCTCGATGGGTCCCTGCACCAGCTTTGGGAAAAAAGCCTGGAACAGGGCGAAATTCAGGAGATTACGCTCGGCCCGCACGGTTCCGCGGTAAACGTCGGTTAAATAGCCGATGGCCTGAAAGGTATAGAAGGAAATACCGATGGGCAGGGCGATATTGCTGCGGTTGTATTTGAAAAAGCAGAGGACCGCCACGTGGAATCCCACGACTGCCACAAAAACGCCCGTTGCCAGGCTGTTTTTTTTCTGCTCTGAAGCAGAACTTTTTCCGGCTTCCGGCATTGCCTTTGATTCTGCCTCAGCTTTTTTTACGCCATTTGTTATTCCATATTTTTCCAGTATCAATCCGGCCACCCAGGTCACCAGTGTGGACCCGATCAGCACCGCCAGATACTTTGTCCCAAAGGTCCCTAAAAAAACATAACTGGCCGCAAGAAGCCACACTGTCCGGAACCGTCCGGGCAGCATTAGATATACAAGCCATACGATTGGAAAAAAGACCAGAAAGGCCAGCGAAGTAAATCCCATACTTTCCTCCCTTTATTCCTGCACTTTTCCGAAAAACCGGCCCTCTGCAGGCCATTTCCCATAAAGCAGAAAATCAAGCAGCCGTACCCGCTTCGTAACTGCGATAATCGCCGCCGTGATGGCACTCATGGCGATAAAGGACACCAGCACGAACAGGAACCATCCCGCCGAATACTGCGCATACACCTGTCCCCGGTTCAACACCGTGGCGAAATGGAAATGCACCACATAAATCTCCAGGGTATAGCCGCCCAGCCAGGCCAGAAACTTTTTGAACCGATTCGGACCGCATTTCCACAGAAGCCAGCAGACCGCCGCACAGCCCAGAAAGGAAGCAATGATCTGCCGCCCCAGTAAAAGAAGCGTGGTCACATCCTGAAGATCCAGCAGTACCGCCATGGTCAGAAGTCCCACAAGTGCCAGCGCGCCGCCTGCGTTTTTCACCATTTCCGGCAAGGCTTTCAGGCGTTCCTTCTGCTCTCCGGCCAGATAACCGGCCAGATAGAATGGCAGATAAAGCCGGGTCAGTCCCGGACTTAAAAACTCCACGCCCACCAGTGTCTCCAGCAGAACCGCCGCCGCCAGTCCCAGATAGACTGCCCAAAACACAATTTTTCCGCCCAAAGCGCCAAAGCTCCGCTCTGCCACTGCGCCCGCCAGCTCTGCCGTATAGACCATCAGCGTCAGAAGAAACAGCGTCATCAGAAACCACAACCCCTTATCCAGCCCGAACAGAGTCTCCACAATATTCGCCACCGGATGCAGAGGATGCTGCAGCACGATCCAGAAAAAGAAGGGCGTCAGATAGCTGAGTGCCCGTTTTTTCAGCTTCGCGTCGTACGCGGAAAGGCTGGAAATTTTCCGCCCCATTCCGCACAAATAGCCGCTGACCAGAATGAACAGCGGCATTTGAATAACTTTTATTACATCGTAGATAATTCCGTCCTCCATATGGTTCCACACCAGGACGTGGCCCGTCATCACAAGCAGAATAGCCATGCCCTTGGTGGCATCTATGGTAAGACTACGGGATTTCTGACTCATAAATAATTACGATTCCTCATTCATCTTTGCCAGCTTTGCTGCCTGGTCGGCTGCGATGCAGGCGTCGATAATCTCCTGGATATCTCCGTTCATGATCTTATCCAGCTTGTACAGGGTCAGTCCGATCCGATGATCGGTCACGCGGCCCTGGGGGAAGTTATAGGTACGAATCTTCTCAGAACGATCTCCGGTACCGATCTGGCTTCTTCTGGCCTCTGCCTCCGCGTCGTGGGCCTTCTGGCACTCGATATCGTACAGCTTGGCGCGAAGCAAAGCGAACGCCTTCGCCTTATTCTGCAGCTGAGACTTCTCGGTCTGGCTGTATACCACGATTCCTGTGGGGTAATGGGTAAGACGTACCGCGGAGTCGGTGGTGTTGACACACTGTCCGCCGTTACCGGACGCACGCATGACGTCAATACGGATATCCTTCTCGTCGATCTGCACATCCACTTCCTCGGCCTCCGGCATCACGGCCACGGTAATGGTGGACGTGTGGATTCTTCCGCCGGACTCGGTCTCCGGTACACGCTGTACGCGGTGTACGCCGGACTCGTATTTCATCACAGAGTACGCGCCCTGACCGTTGATCATGAAGGTCACGCTCTTCATACCGCCGATGCCGATCTCGTCAGCCTCCATCAGCTCTACCTTCCAGCGGCGGCTCTCTGCGTAATGCACATACATCCGGTAAATCTCAGCCGCGAACAGGGCAGCCTCGTCTCCGCCTGCGCCCGCGCGGATCTCCACGATAACGTTCTTGTCATCGTTGGGGTCTTTCGGCAGAAGCAGAATCTTCAGAGTGTGCTCCAGCTCCTCGATGCGGGCCTTCGCTTCGTTCAGCTCCTCTTTGAGCATCTCGCGCATTTCCTCATCGTTCTCTTCTTCCAGCATCATAAGACTCTCTTCCACAGTCTCCTTACACTTTTTGTATTCCTTATAAGCATCGACGATAGGCTGCAGATCACTCTGCTCCTTCATCAGCTTCCGGAAACGCTCCTGGTCACTGACCACGTTCGGCTCATTCAGCTCGTTCATGATATCCTCGTAACGCAGAAGCAGATCATCCAACTTGTCAAACATGCTTGTTCCTCCATTAAAATCTTATCTATTAAAACCCTCCACGACCCGGTCAAGTCCGGCCAGGTCCTTTACTACCTTTACATCCGCGAAGCCCTGCTGACGCAGAAGCTCTGCCACACACGCTCCCTGATCGCAGCCGATTTCCAGGAAAAGACCGCCGCCCGCCCGTAAGTACTTCGGCGCTTCTTCGGCTATTTTCCGGTAAAAATACAGTCCGTCCTCATGTCCATCCAGCGCCATATAGGGCTCGTGGAGCCGCACCTCATCCATCAGGGTTTCGATCTCCGCCCTTTTTATATAAGGGGGATTGGACACGATTACATCAAAGGCGCTCTCTATCTTATCAAATAAATCGCTTTGAATAAGCGCTGCTTTCGCTCCCAGACGCTCCCGGTTTTTCTCAGCCACCTTCAGGGCTTCCGGCGATAAATCCACGCCTGTACCTTCCACGCCGGGTTTTAGATGCAGCAGACTCAGGAGAATACAGCCGGATCCGGTACACAAATCCAGAAACTGCATCCCGTCCCTCAGAAACTTCGCTGTCTCCTCCACCAGAATCTCCGTGTCCTGTCTGGGAATCAGCACATGCTCATTTACATAGAAGGAAAGCCCCATAAATTCCTGCTCGCCGGTAATCTGCTGCAGGGGAATCCGCCGTTCCCGCTTTACAAGCGACGCCCGGTACTGCTCCTCCTGATCATGGGAAATGATTTCGTCCGGATACGCCAGATAATGACTGCGGCTCACGCCCGTACACCATTCCAGCAGATACCAGGCGTCGAGATCCGCATCCGGTACCTCTGCTGCGGTTAGTCTTTTCTTACCAAGGTTCCAGGCCTCCCGGAGCGTCATGCCTTTTCCTCCAGAACCTCTTCCACTTCTTTCGGCTCCCTGTCAAAGGTCTCTGCGGATGCTTCCTCATCCTCTTCCAGGATCTCTTCCATGTCACCGGCCTGAAGCTGTGCTTCTTCCGCCTCGTCCACGGTCTCAGCTTCTTTCTCCAGCGGCTCTCTGCCCTGCCAGGTTCTCCAGTCAAAGACCGCTTCCACAGCGGCGATAGCCACCTCGATCATATCGTCGTCCGGCTCTCTGGTGGTCAGTCCCTGCATCCACATACCGGGACGGCTTAACGCCAATACCAGCTTATTCTCGCTTCTTCCGGCCAAACGGATGAATTCATAGGACACGCTCGCAATCACCGGCACCAGCGCGATACGGAATACCACGCGGAGAATCGGGGATTCCACACGGATAAAGATGAAGAAAATGATGCTGACAATCATAACAATCAGCATAAAACTGGTTCCACAGCGCTTATGCTCCTTGGAGCTGCCGCGCACATTTTCCACATTGAGCTCCAGTCCGTGTTCCACGCAGTTGATGCATTTGTGCTCCGCGCCGTGATACTGGAACACCCGCTGAATATCCTTCATCCGGGAGATTAGCAGAATATAACCGATAAAAAGCAACAGACGAATGCCTCCCTCGATCAGCGCGAGCAGAGTATCGGATACGATGACCTTGCGAAGCAGCGCCGCTGCGAAATAAGGCAGAACCATGAAGATCGCTACAGCCATGACAATGGAAAATGCCACAGTCAGATCCATGACTACCTTCTCAGCTTTCTCGCCAAACAGCTTATCTATCAACTGATCCGCTTTGGACGGCTGGGTCTCTTCCTCGTCGTAAAAGCTGGCAGAAAAGGTCAGGCATTTCATGCCCAGCACCAGGGAATCCACGAAGCTGATAACGCCCCGCACGATGGGAAGCCGCTTCAGCCTTTTATTACCGATGCCCTCATAGGTACTCAAATGCACCTCGATCTCTCCGTCCGGCTTTCGCACGCCCACGGAATAGACATCCTGATTTTTCATCATAATGCCTTCCAGAACCGCCTGTCCGCCGATTCCTGAATATCTTGTCGTACTCATGTGTACTTTTTCCTCCATATATAGGCATTTCCTATTGTATGCAAAACGGGATGAGATCTTCCAACCTCACCCCGTGCTTACACATCATAATATTATTTTGTAATACCGTACTTACGATTGAATTTATCAATACGTCCACGAGCTGCAGCAGCCTTCTGCTGACCTGTGTAGAATGAGTGGCACTTGGAGCAGATTTCTACGTGGATGTCCTTCTTTGTAGAACCTGTTACGAATGTGTTGCCGCAGTTGCAGGTTACGGTTGCCTGATAATACTCCGGATGGATTCCTTCCTTCATGATTTTCACCTCTTCAAATTTATTTTGTGAACTTCTGGTTGCTGTTTCCCGGCCAATGCTGTTCCGATGTTTCCGCAGCAAGCTACCCCGGGCTATCCCTGCAAGTCCCTGCAGTTGAGCTGAACGCACACGTCTTTGCACATACAACAGCTTTTAGATTATAGCACAGGCTCGGGCGGATTACAAGCCGGAAAATTATATTTTTGAAAATAAATACTTTGTAACAGGAAAATCCTGCGGACTGACACTTATTCTCTGTCCGTCCGCAGGATTCTGTCTGTTCCTTCTATATAGAAGATTCTCTGGTTTTTAAGCTGCCTCGGTGCCTTTCTTCTTATTAAAAAGCTCCTTGCCCGAAGTGTATACAATAATCACACCCAACAGCATCAGCAGAATTGCCAGCACAAGCTGCAGTCCCTCTACCATGAATACGCCGGTTCCTGCTGAAAATGCCTTTACCATGGCGATAGCTCTCTGTACCAGTGCCGTAAATGTTACACAAAGCATCACGATAAGGGGCGGGAACAGGGTCCGGTTCTCACGGCCTGTCACCTTCAGGAATACGCAGAGGGTAATCAGTACCAGTGCACTTAAGAGCTGATTTGCGCTTCCGAACAGCGGCCAGATATTCGCATAGCCGATCTGAGTCAGGATGTAACCAATCAGCAGGGTAACTACGGTGGAGAAGTACTTATTGCAGAGCAGCTTTCTCCAGCCTTCCGCATGCTCCATATCGTCTACGCTGAACAGCTCCTGGAAGGACATACGTCCAATACGTGCTACAGCGTCCAGACTGGTGAGCGCCAGGGCGGATACGCACATGGTCATAAAGCACTGGGCGATATAAACCGGCAGACCGAACATCTCCAGGAATCCGGCTACGCCGTTAGAGAAAATCTGGAACGGAGTTCCCACCGCCGCGGTTCCGTCTGCGGATGCTGCAGCGCCTGCCACACAGAGGGCCAGAACAGCCAGAAGGCTTTCCAGAACCATGGCGCCGTAACCAACCTTTACCATATCCTTCTCATTTTCAATGGTCTTGGATGAGGTTCCGGAGGATACCAGGCTGTGGAAACCGGATACCGCGCCGCAGGCTACGGTAACGAACAGGATCGGGAACAGGTTACCAAGCTTCTCATTCTGGAAACCGGTGTAGACCGGCAGGTTCATATTCGGATGAGCCACCAGAAGTCCTGCTACCGCGCCGAGAATCATGCCCACGAACATGAAGGTGGTCATATAATCACGGGGCTGCTTCATCAGCCACATAGGTAATACAGATGCCAGGAAAATGTAAGCAAAGGTCACATACAGCCAGGTGCTCTTACCTGCTATCAGCGGCATATTCATGCCGAGAGCCAGGGAAGCAAAGGTGAACAGCAGTCCTAAAACAACCTCTTTCCAGCCGTCCAAGTTAAACTTCTTCTGAAGCAGTCCGAATACTACCGCAAAGCCCATGAAGAACAGGGAAATGCTTCCGGCTGCGCCATTTACATTTGCAAGCTCCGCAAGAACCGTTGTGCCCTCTTCGGTAACCGTGTAGGCATTGAAGGTTCCGGCTACCATGTCGGCGAAGGCTGCGATGACAATCAGGGTAAACAGCCAGCAGAACAGCAGGAACAGCTTCCGTCCGGTCTTGCCGATATATTTTTCAATCAGCAGTCCCATGGATTTTCCTTCGTTCTTGACACTGGCATACAGGGCTCCGAAGTCTGTGACGGCTCCGAAGAAAATGCCGCCGATGAGAATCCAGAGCAATACCGGAAGCCAGCCAAAGGCCGCTGCCTGAATAGCTCCGGTCACAGGGCCTGCGCCCGCGATGGATGAAAACTGATGGGCAAATACGACCCAGCCGTTGGTAGGCACATAATCCTGACCATCCTCTTTGGTCACTGCCGGGGTCTTGGCCTTCGGATCGATGCCCCATTTTTTCGCCAGCCAGCGGCCATATAAGGTGTAGCCGGCCAGCAGGCATACTGCTGCGATTACTACGATAACAAGCGTGTTCATAATGTTACTCCTCCTCGATGTCTTTTATGTTTACGTCTTTGGTTTCGCCTGTCTCATTATCAAATTCTTTTCCATGAATCAAAAAAGCCTCCGCCTTCTCAGATTACTCTGAAGAAGACGAAGGCCTTCAAATCCTCCGCGTTACCACTTCTCTTGCTGACTCGATCGCTGTCAGCCTCTCAGTCACGTCCTCGAGCTCGTCCGGTCTTTTTTGTATCCCGGCTGCTTCCCGATTGAACATGTGCCCCGATAACGGCGGGCTTCCGGTTCCGACTACTTCTTGTGATATTTTCATCTGAACTGCTTGCAGGGGATGAATCTTTTTCCTGCCTGTTCCCTCACACCGACCGGGAACTCTCTGAAAAGCATTCTGAAAAAAATCCTTGTCCTGTTCATTGCATTTGACTTATGAAACAGTATGTTTGCATTATAATCCTCTTTTTTCAAAAGTCAAGAGGGGAATTTGAAAAAAAGTTGTACTTTTTCCGATACACACTTTTAAATAAACTTGTTCTTTTTCACAGTCTGCACAAATTCCGCGTTGTTCTTGGTACGGGCAAACATGTTCAGGATATTCTCCACAGCCTCCTCCGGCTTCAGTCCGTTGAGCCCCTTACGGATAATATCCATGGCCTCCAGCTCCTCAGCTGTCAGAAGCAGATCCTCCCGACGGGTGCCGGACTTTGGAATATCGATGGCCGGGAATACGCGCTTCTCCTGCAGCTTCCGGTTCAGCACCAGCTCCATGTTACCGGTTCCCTTGAATTCCTCATAAATGACGTCATCCATCTTGCTTCCGGTTTCTACCAGTGCTGTGGCCAGAATCGTCAGGCTGCCGCCCTCGCGCATATTGCGGGCAGCGCCG
>USDU01000048.1 GCA_900553635.1 uncultured Lachnospiraceae bacterium
TCAGGCATCTTGGTTCCGTCGATGAGGATTTCTCCGGAGTCAATGGTCTCCAGTCGGTTGATCGTCCGGCACAGGGTGGATTTACCGGAACCGGACGGTCCGATGACCACGACAACCTCACCCTTTTTTACGGATAAATTGATATCCTTTAATACATGCAGTTCTCCGAAATGCTTATCTACATGACGCAGTTCGATAACCGGCACTTTATTTACTGTAGTTCTGTTCTCTTCCATAACTTATCTGCTCCTCACGGGTTCTGTCTTGTTTCCTCTTCCGGCAATGGCCACAGAAATCTTATTTAATATATAATTGATCAAAATATAGATAATTGCAACCACCAGATAAACCGAAAGCAGCGCGTCGTAATTGCTGATCAGTACCTTTGCGTTCTGCATCAGGTCCGCATAGTTTACCACATAAGCGAAGGTGGTATCCTTCAGCACGATGACCACCTCGGAAATCAGGGCCGGAACCACATAACGCAGGGCCTGGGGAAATACAATCTTGAAGAAGACGCTGTTTTTCCGCATACCCAGAGATACTGCCGCCTCGGTCTGTCCCTTCGGCACCGCGTTGACGCCGGAGCGAAGCACTTCGGCCACCACGCCTGCCGCGGAGATGGCCACCGGCGTGGCAATCTTCCAGAGAGGCGGAAGCTTAATGCCAAGCTGGGGCACCACCAAGAAAAAGAAATAGATAAACAAAAGGGTCGGCACGCCGCGGCTGAACTCGATGAGCGCGGTGCAGAGCCATTCCAGGGGCCTGACGCCGCTGATTCTGCCAAGCATCAGCAGGAGACCTGCGAAAAATGTGATCACGCCTGCCGTCAGCGCAGCCGTCAGAGTACCCGCAAGACCATTTCCAATAAACCGCCAGGTGGTATACCGGGTGAAAAAGGACCAGTACCGGGCATCCAGCTGTCCGTTGATGGCGAACTGACGAATGACGCCGTAGATCAGCGCCGCCAGAAGCAGGAGCACCACCACGGTGCCCACCGCGATTCCTCTGCGTGTCTTCGGGCCCGGCGCTTCATAGAGCGCGTCCCGTATGGATGTCTTTCCGTTGTTCATCGCAAAATCCTCACTTTCCTGTCAATCAGGTTGCCGATCTGTCCGATCACCACCGCCGTCGCGCAGTACAGCACCGCGGAAATCAGGAAAGCCGTCACGCCGCCCACGGCTCTGGTATTGATATGGGAGACCAGACCGGTCAGATCCGTGGGGTTCATGGGCACTTGGGAAGCCAGCGCCGTCGTCAGCATGGTCGCCACCAGAAGATTGGTCATGGGAAGCACGCTGGAACGAAGGGCCTGGGGAATGACTACATTTTTCAGAATCTTGCCAAAGGACATACCGAGAGCCCGCGCCGCCTCGATCTGTCCGATACTCACCGTATTCATGCCGGCCATCAGGTACTCGGAGCAAAACGCCGCCGGGAGCAGGGATGTGGCCGTCAACACACAGGTGTAATAAGAAAGCACCATATTCAGATAGGGCAGCGCGTAGACCAGCATAATAAGCAGGGTCGCGCCCGGGATGTTCCGGAAGATCTGCACATAGAAGTCTCCGACCCACCTGAGCGGCTTCACGGGACATACCCGCATGACGGTAATGAGAATGCCTATCAGAAATGCGATCACAAAGGACACTGCCGTCAGCTTCCAGGTGACGAACAGTGCCTGTATATATTTGTCTCCGTATTGGGAAAGAAGTTCCTGAATACCCATATGGATTCCTCCTGCGGAAAAAGACCTTCAGAACTACTGAAGGTCCTTCTCCCTGTCTTTATTTTAGGCTTTGGTTCAATTACTCGATTACCGGGGCCTCCGGTACGGTCTCGATGCCGGTGCGGTCGCCCAGGCTGATCTTCCACAGCTGTGCCCAGGTTCCATTGTCCTCGATCTTCTTCAGGAAGTCGTTTACAAATGCTACGCCGTCGGAATCCAGCGGAAGTCCGATACCGTAGTTGTCCTCCGGTCCGAAGGTGTCGCCCGCGATTTCATAAACACCCGGGTTCTTTACGATGGCGTTCAGAAGCAGTGTGTAGTCAGTTACGTATGCGTCTACACGACCCTGCTCCAGAGCGGTACGCGCTTCCTGGTCGTTGGCAAACTCCTGAACGGTAGCTTCCGGCGCGTACTCAGCCAGGATGTCCGGGCCCGTGGAACCGGACTGTGTCGCTACAATCTTGCCAGCCAGGTCGTCTACGCCAGTGATATCCGTATTGCCTGCCTTTACCATGACTGCCTGCTTTGATGTGTAGTAAGGTCCGGCGAAAGAAATGACTTCCTTACGTGCGTCTGTGATGGAGTAGGTAGCAAATACAGCGTCTACCTGATCGCTTGTCAGAACGGACTCACGGGTACTGGAATCTACCTGTGTCAGCTCATACTTGCTCTCATCGCCCAGGATGTAGCGTGCAAGCAGCTGATACAGTCCTGCATCAAAGCCGCGGATGCCGTTGTCTGTCTCATCCAGCTGGCTGAACAGGAAAGAGGTTCTGGTTCCGCCTACGCGGAGTACGCCAGCCTCCTTTACCGCGGTAGCCCACTCGCTTGCCGCGATGTCAGCGTCGTCTGCTACGATACCCTCTGCAAGCAGCGCGTCAAATGCGTCCTTGTCGATCTCTGCCGCCACCGGCTCCTCTGCAGCTGCCGCGTCTTCCGTGGTCTCCTCTGCAGCTGCTTCAGTCTCCTGTGTGGTCTCTGCTGCCGGAGCCTCGTCTGCCTTGCTTCCGCATGCTGCCAGGCTTCCTGCCAGTGCGATGGTCAGCAGTAATGCGGTTGATTTCTTCAGCCATTTTAAATTTCTCATAATAATCCTCCTTTTTTACTGTTCACGTCGTTTTGATGTTGCAATCATACGCCCTTTAACCTACTTTGTCAATAGGTTATATATGATTATTTTAATTTTTTACAAAAAAAGCCGTTGCACAGGAGATTTTTCTTCTGTGCATCGACCTCATTGTCAGGATGAATAATTCCAGGTATAGGAAAAAATATGCGCGCCAATTACAAGTCCGCTTAAGGACGGATAATTGGCATAAGTCCGGAAAAAGGTCCGGTTACCCACGTTGGACTCGCCCGCGATAGCGCGGCGGGCAGCATTATAGCAGGATTCGGTGACGGAATCCGCGCCGTCGGTCAGCATCAGGTCAAAACGGCCTGAAGTAACGGGAGAGAACTGACCCGAAGCCCGGATCACGCTCATGATATCGCCCTGGCTGAAACGGGGATCCCGGATACGGTTCATAACGACAGCGCCCACAGCCAGCTGGCCTTCCGCCCCTTGGTTACCTGCCTCGCAGTAAATCAGCGTCGCCAACGCCTTTACCTCATCGTCACTTGCGCTGTACGCGCCATACTGGGTATATTCCAAATCCGTGGTCCTTACACCGGTTACATCGCCCAGGGAACCAATGATCTCGGCTGCTTTTGACGCCTCGATCTGAGCCTCGATTTTCTTCTTCTCTGCTATCAGCTGCTTCAGCACTTCCTGCTGGCCTGCCAGCGTATTGCTCTTGCCGTCCAGATCGGCCTGGGCTGCTGCGATATCACTGACATGCTGACTGATTTTACCGGATGTACTGCTGGCCAGGGCGGATACCTCACTCTGCTTCTTCTCTACGGAAGCCTGCATTTCGTCCAGGGCTTCTTTTTCAGCCTCCAGCTTCTCCTCCTGCTCCTGAATCTCGGCCTTGTGGGCCGCGTAAGCCTCCAGCATATCCCGGTCGTAGGCGCTGATCCGCGCCGCGTAATCCGCCCGGTTCAGGGCGCTGGCAAAATCGCCGGACTCCAGCAGAATCTCGATGAAGGAGCTCTGAGGATTCTCGTACATGTACTGAATCCTCGCCTTCATGTCCGCGTACTGCTTTTCCTCTGTGGCCTTCGCCGCCTCCAGCTCTCCTTTCGCCTGCTCAATCTCCGCTTTTTTGTCTTCGATCTGCTTATTTAACTCGGAAATCTGGCTCTCCAGGCTGGAATACTGCTGGTTCAGCTTCTTCAGATAATCCTCCATCTCAGACTTGGCCTGCTGCAGCCGTTCCTTCTTATCCTTCGTAGCATCGATCTCACTCTGGGTCTTGTCAATCTCGTCCTGCGTCTTATCGATCTCGCTCTGAATATCATCCACGTCGCTCTGATCCGGCACGGCGTAGGAAGTAAACCCAAGCGAAAGCGCAAGGGCGGCTGCTCCCAACTGATATGCCATTTTCATCCGAAGTGAATGCTTTTTCATTGCCTTTATTCCTTTTCAGTCTCTTTATTTCCAATCGTATCTGGTCAGGTGTCCCTCCAGGCGCATGCCCGGGAAATCATTCTGGCGCAGGGCCTCATAGAGCACGATGGCCACGGAGTTGGACAGGTTCAGGGATCTGGTGTCGCCCAGCATGGGAATACGGATAGCTCGTTCCTGATTTTCCAGAAGGATCTCCTCGGGAATACCGGCACTCTCCTTACCGAACATAATGTAGCAGTCCGGCTCAAACTGCGCTTCGGTATAGACCCGCGGCCCCTTGGTGGTCGCCATATAGGGCCGAGCGCCCGGATTCTTCCGCAGGAAATCCTCATAGTTTACATAAGTTGTCACATCCAACTGCGGCCAGTAATCCATACCGGCCCGCTTCAAATCCTTTTCACTTAACCGGAATCCCAGCGGCTCAATCAGATGCAGGCGGGTACCCGTCGCCACACAGGTTCTTCCGATATTGCCTGTGTTGGCCGGAATTTCCGGCTCTAAAAGTACGATATTGAACGCCATTATTTCGCTCCCTTTTCCGCCCGCAGCTTCGTCACAAAGCGCGCCAGACGGCCTGTGGCTTCTTTCAGATCTTCCAGAGAGTACGCGTAGGAGATTCGAAGAAATCCCTCGCCGCAGGCTCCGAAGGCTGTTCCCGGAACCACGGCCACCTTCTCCTCCATCAGGAACCGGGTAGCAAATTCTTCCGAAGTCATGCCAAATTCCTGGATGCTCGGGAAGATATAGAACGCGCCGTAGGGCTCGAAACAGGATAGTCCCATTTCCCGCAGGGTATGTACCAGGAAACGGCGTCTCTGGTCGTAGGACTCCCGCATCATCGCCACGTCTTCATCGCCGTTTTTCAGAGCCTCTACTGCTGCGTACTGGCTGTTGGTGGGTGCGCACATAATCGCGTACTGATGGAGCTTCGTCATCTGGCTGAGAATCTCCGCCGGTCCGCAGGCATAGCCCAGACGCCAGCCGGTCATGGCATAGGCCTTGGAAAAGCCGTTGATGAGCACGGTGCGCTCCCGCATGCCCGGAATACTGGTGATGGATACATGGTCGCCCGCGTAGCTGAGCTCGGAATAAATCTCATCAGACAGCACGTAAATGTCTTTCTCGATAATGACCTCGGCGATTTCCTCCAGATCCTTCTGGGTCATAATCGCGCCGGTGGGATTGTTCGGGAACGGCAGTACCAGAATCTTGGTCTTGTCTGTGATGGCGTCCCGCAGCTCCCGGGCAGTCAGGCGGAATTCATTCTCCTCCTTCAGCTCGATGATCACCGGCACGCCGTCGGCCAGCACACAGCAGGGCTCATAGGATACGTAGCTGGGCTGGGGAATCAGCACCTCGTCGCCCGGATTCAGCATGGCACGGAAGGCCATATCAATGCCTTCGCTGCCGCCTACGGTAATCAGCACCTCCCGGAGCGGGTCGTAGCTTACATGAATGCGGCGCTCCAGATAGCGCACGATTTCCTCACGCAGCTCCTTTAAGCCTGCGTTGGAGGTATAAAAGGTCCGGCCTTTTTCCAGGCTATAGATACCCTCGTCGCGGATATGCCAGGGGGTATCGAAATCCGGCTCGCCCACGCCCAGGGAAATGGCGTCTGGCATCTCATTTACCACATCAAAGAATTTACGGATGCCGGACCAGGGAATTGAAACTGCTTTGTCTGATAATGGGTTTCTCACGGTGTCACCAGCATCCTTTCGTCTTTTTTCTCATGTGCCATAATTGAACCATGGTCTTTGTATTTTTTCAATATGAAATGTGTGGCAGTGCTGAGAACGGAATCCAGCGGCGACAGCTTGTCGGATACGAACTGCGCCACGTCACGCATGGTCTTACCCTCGATCATCACCATAAAATCAAAGCCGCCGGAGATCAGGTAGACGCTGTCCACCTCCGCGTAATTGTAGATGCGCTCCGCCACCTTATCAAAACCGAAACCGCGCTGGGGGGTAACCTTGACCTCTACCAGGGCTGTCAGCTTCTCCTCGCTGGTCTTATCCCAGTTAATCAGGGTATGATAACCGCAGATAATACCTTCCTTTTCCATATCCGCGATCTCATTGGCGACCGCCGCCTCCTCTACTCCCAGCATCACTGCCAGATCCGCTAAATCCACACGGCTGTTTTTCTCAATGAATGTCAAAATTTTTTCTCTCATTGCTTTCGCCCTCCCGTCAGGATATTATTATAAGCCGGGGCGTCTGAATCAGAAACACCCCGGAATCTTATTCATAGATTTTATATAATTCGTCTGTCTTCGGACGCTCCAGAAAGCTCTCGTCCTCGCCGTTTACGATGCGTCTGGCCTTGCCGTCGGTGGCTTTGCCGATGACCGCCGCCGGAATGCCGGCCTTTTCAAGCTCCCGCACCAGATCGTGTCCCCGGTCTGCCGCCATCAGCATGCAGCCGCTGGAAATCAGATAGTAAGGATTCAGCTCGAAGCACTCGCAGATCTCCACGGTCTCCTGACGGATAGGAATAGCCTTCAGGTCGATCTCCAGGCCGACGCCGGACGCCTCCGCCACCTCCCAGAGCGCGCCGTAGATGCCGCCCTCGGTCACGTCGTGCATGGCGCTGACGCCGTGCTTCACCGCAATCTTCGAATCTTCTACCACGGAAATATACTGGTCAAAGCCCTTGGCCGTCTCCACGAACGCCGCCGGGAAACGTTTCCGGAGCTCCTCTTCCTTCTCTTTGGCAATGATAGAGGTGCCCTCCACGCCAATCCATTTGGTCACCAGGATATCCTGACCGGGCTTTGCCCCCGCGGTGGATACCAGATGTCCCTCCTGCACCTTGCCCACGCCTGTGACGCTGATAATGGGCTGATTGACTGCCCGGGTGACCTCGGTGTGGCCGCCCATGACCTGGATATGGAACCGGGCGCAGGCTTCTTCCACTTCGCCCATCATCTGCTTAATGTCGGCCTCCTCAATCTCCTCGGGCAGAAGCACTGTGAGCATGACGCCCACCGGCTCCGCGCCGCTGCTGGCCAGATCGTTTGCGGTAATCTGGATAGCCAGAGTGCCGATATCCTTCACCGTTCCGGTAATGGGATCGGTGGAAATCACGAAAATCTCGCCGGGAGCCAGCTTCATAGCCGCGCAGTCCTCGCCCACGCCGGCGCCCAGAAGCACCTCGTCCCGCTTCGTATGTATCTGCTTAAAAATACTTCTCTTTAAAATTGTCTCTGAAACTTTTCCGACCTTCATGCTGTCCGCTCCTTTGTGTGTATCCCTTACTGCATTCTCGCGACACAGGACGCCAGGGTCGCGTTGACCGTAGCTTCATCCTGGGTGGCAATGGCTGCCTGCAGTTCATTGGACAGATCCGGATCGCCCGCGATACCCACCGTAATCGTCCGGGGCGTCGCCTTGTAGTTACTCTTATTGACCTTGGTGACACTCTCTTCCTTACCGCCCACATAGACATGCTTATATAGCTCCGCTACCACGCCCTTGTGCGCGCTCTCACGGGTGATATAGCCGATGGGCTGACCCGCGTCCGCGATAATCTGTACACCCGGCTCCGTGGTGCTCAAAGTGACGCTCTCGAACTTCAGAGTCCGGTTGGACGGACGGGTCTCCTGTCCATAGATGGTGAAAGTCACCTGCTTGCCGCTGGTCACGCCCTCAATATAGACCGGTGCGTCCAGTGTATTCTTAAACTTCAAATCCTTATAAGTTCCCGCGATGGCCGCGTCGTCCGCAGGCTCCACGTAGGTCACGATCATGGAATGGTTGGAACGCTCTGTCACCTCCAGCTCCGCCCGGAGAACTGCATTGTACAGGGTGGTGGATACCTGGCAGATGCCGCCGCCCAGACTGTCTACCACCTTGCCGTTCAGGTAAGATCCTGCCATAGCGTAGCCGTTGGCCTCAGAGAATGGACTGACTGCCTCATACGCGGAGAAGGTGTCTCCCGGGTACAGCACCGTACCGTTAATATGGGCGGTTCCGGTGGCAATATTCTGACAACGGGCCGCGCCGGAGGTGCTGTAGCTGGTGGTAAAGGTGCCAAGCACATCCTTGACCTTACTGAGTTCCTCCGCCGTTCCTCTCGGATAATCGGTCTCCACCGGAAGATCCAGAGAACCGTTGGTGTGATCCCACTCATTTTCTATAAAATCGGTAATCAGGGTGATGGAGCTGTCCGCGTCCAGCACGATGCCGGTCTGTCCGTCCACAATCCGGAAGGAACCGCCTTCCCGCTTCAGGGTCGCGTCCACGGCCTCCTGATCAAATTTCTTACACTGGTTGTTTACATAATCTGTGACCAGCTCGCCATCCAGCGCCCAGGTCAGCTGATAATTCTTGTTCTCATGCTCCAAATCCTTACGGTCCTTGTAACGCCTGATGATATTGCCGGTCTTGCCCAGCTGTACGGCTTCCTCCAGAATCTCGTCTTCATTGGTGCTGATCAGTCCCAGCTCGCCCAGGGTCGGGGTCAGCTCATTGTCGCCGATATGCAGGGTCAGCGTCTCTTCGCCCATCTCATCCACATAGCTGTTCAGGGCGTCCAGCGCTTCGGTCCGGGTCATGCCGGACAGGTCGATGCCGTCCACATAGACGCCGCTGTGAATGGCTGAATTGTCAGCCGCCAGCGCAGTGGTGCCGCCCGCCAGAAAGGCTGCGCAAAGTACAGCCGCTGTCAGTAACTGTCTCTTTTTCATAATATCTCCTCTTTTTTCCAAAATAGAATCCTGTTTTGCCGGATTCTCCGCCACGATGCATTCCTGCCCGAAAGACTCTTACAGCGCGTAGGTCAGCATCGGCAGTATCATGGCCAGAACCACGATGACGATGATAATCGTGGAAATGATTTTTCGGCTTTTCTTATCGTACCAGTTCATCTTAAAATCCTCCCATGCTCGGAAATAATTTTATCTATGATTCTTGATGCTTCGTTTTTAGTCAGTGTGTCAATCTGCACACTTAAGCTTATTTTATGATATTTTATCAGATCATTCAAGTATCCTTTTTGCGCAGGCGTAATCGGACCCTGCTTTTTTACCTTGCAAATGAGGGGCTTTGGCGCAAAAAGTTCTTCGGGGCTGTCCGGAAATTCCATCGCCAGCCGCCTGTAGAGCTCCATAGCCGCGCAGGCATCGTCGGATGCCCGGTGGGCGCGCTCCTGCTCGATTTTATAATAGGCGCACAGGTAAGGCAGGTTTTTATGCTCCAGATCCGGCAGCAGCGCCCGGGCGATTTTCAGGGTGTCCACGCCGTCCTTTTCGAAGGTCAGGCCCAGATTGACCGCGTTTTTCTTTACGAAGCTGTAGTCGAAAAGGATATTGTGGCCCAGAAGCGGCAGCTCTTCACAAAACTCCAGCAGCTCTGTGATGGCTGTCTTCGTATCCTTTCCGGTCGCCGCCATAGCGTCATTGATGCCGGTCAGTTCCTGGATGCGGGGGCTGATGGCCATGCCCGGATTCACCAGGGTCTCATAGCGATCCGTGATTTCTCCGTTCACTACTTTTACCGCGCCGATTTCCAGGATACGGTCCTCGGAGGGGTGAAGGCCGGTGGTCTCCAGATCCAGGGCGATGTAGTTTTTTATCATAATCGTATGTTCTCCGTTCTGTTGTATCATTCACTACCGCGCGCATACTCTGTCCTTGTCTGGGCTGATTGCGCCTTGTTTCTGTATCTTAGCACTAAAATTCCTTCAAGCCTTCTGTTTGCGCTGTTTTAATCTGATTTTATTATTCTTTATATTCTATCACCCTCGCGGCGTGGGTCAGCGGATCCCGGTTCTCATAATCGAAGACCAGATATTTGACTTGTCCGTCTTCTGCGGACACCGCCTCCACATGATTCTGCTTCCCGGTCTGCCTCAGAATCTCTGCGATTGATTCTTTATAAGCCGTCTGATCCGGCGCAAAGGAAGGCCGCGCCTTGGCCCGCTCCCGCAGATAGTAATCGATGGTCAGAAGCTGCCGGAAGGACTGCTCCTCCTCCGGAAATGATTTCTGCGCGAAGGCCAGCAGCAACTCATACCGCTGCACCCGGGAATGCTTTCGCTGCTCCGCGTGCCGTTCCTCGTAAAACTCCGCCAACTGCTCAAAGAACGCGAAGGGCGACGGAAACCTAGAAACCAGGGCATCCAGCGTCTCATCGAATTGATGACTATTATAGTAGTTTTCCACCATTTCTTCCACCATTTTCAGGCGCAGCACGTCAGAAAATGGCAGCCAGGGCGTACATAAGACCTCATAGGGCGGCAGCGCCCGGCGGACGATGCCGTATTGTTCCGCCTCCCGGTGCATCCGGGAACCCTTCAGGACCTTCAGGAAGCCCAACTGAAGCTGGTCGGGCCGCATGGCGTAGACGTCGTTAAAGGACCGCCCGAAGCTCTCGTAATCCTCGAAGGGCAGGCCCGCGATCAGATCCAGATGCTGATGGATATTTTTCCCTGCGTGCACCTTCGCCACCACAGCCCGCAGCCCGCCCAAGTCTGTCTTCCGGCAAATGGCTTCGAGAGTCCGTGAATTCGTGGACTGGACGCCGATTTCCAGCTGAATCAGGCCCGGCCGCATCCGTGCGATAAGCGCAAGCTCGTCCTCATCCAGCAAATCCGCCGCGATCTCAAAGTGGAAATTCGTCACGCCGTTGTCATGATCCAGCAGGTATCGCCAGATGGCCATGGCGTGGCTCTTGCGGCAGTTGAAGGTGCGATCCACGAATTTCACCTGGGGCACCTTCCGATCCAGGAAGAACTGCAGCTCCGGCAGCACCAGTTCGAGGCTCCGGAAACGCACGCTCTTATCTATGGAAGAAAGGCAGTAGCTGCAGGAAAAGGGGCAGCCGCGGCTGGATTCGTAGTAGATGATGCGGTTTTCAAAGTCAGTCAGCTCCTGATAGGGGAAGGGGAGGGTGGAGAGATCCACCAGGGGCGCCGGGGGATTCGTCTGAATCTGCTCCACCTCCCACGCTCCCGCTTCGTAGTTTACATAACTCTTGTTTGAGTGCTCTGTAAAACTTGGAACGGTTTCTTCGTTTTTCTTTTGAGGAGTCAGATTTCTTCGAAACACCAGCCCCGGTATCTGCGACAAATGCTCCACGTCCGCCTTGCAGTTTACATAACATTCTCCCAATCTCCGAAAGCTCTCTTCTCCCTCGCCGCAGAGAATCCCGTCCACCTCCGGGTGCTCCCGGAGATACTGCTCCGCGTCGTAGGATACCTCCGGCCCGCCAAGCCAGATGGGCACTCCCGGCATAACCTTTTTGCACTCGGCGGTCAGCTCCGTCACATATACCATATTCCAGATATAACAGGAAAAGAACAGCACGTCCGGCTTTTTCCGGTAGATATCCCGCAGGATTTCCTCAGTCCGATGATTAATCGTGAACTCGGCCAGCTTCACCTGATCCCGGATGGATCCGGCGGAAGCCCGGAGGCTGTAGACTGCCAGGTTGGAATGGATGTATTTGGCGTTGATCGCCGTCAGTAAAAGCTTCATGGCCGCTTATTCTCCCAGCTTCTCATAAGCAATGCGGGCGGAACCGTCCCCATTTACCAGATAAATGATACCCCGGCGGCTGAAGCCGTTCTTGGCGATCACGTGCTGCATGACCTTGTTGTCATGGTGCGTGTCGATGCGCAGATGCTTCGTCTGCCACTCACAGAAAGCCACGATCTGCTGTAAAAATCCATGAATCGTGCCGTCGCTGGCCACCATATGAATCACGCCGTAGGGCACATCGGACAGCCAGGAGCCGTCGTCAATCTTCCGATAATTGGGCTCCTCCTCGATGGCAAAGTAGAAGGAACCGTGAATCGCGCCGTCCTCTTCCAGCACATAGAGCTTCCGGGCCGCGATCGCGTTCTCCAGCGTCGCCCTGGGCGGGTGGTTCTTGCCCCACTGGTTCGGGTTTCCGGTCTCCTCCATGAATTTCCGCGCGTGGGCGTATACGGCCTCGATGGCCGTTAAATCCTGTATTTCCGCATGTCTGATCATTGTAAATTCATCTCCTATTCGATGCCGCACTTATGCAGCGTCAGCTCGTCCAACTCCGGAAACGGTACCACCGGCTTCGGCTCTGCCGTGTGATCGCCGATCAGTTTCTCCATCCAGATCATATCGTACCAGCGGCCGAACTTGTACCCGCACTTGTGGAACTCTCCCACCAGCCGGTATCCCAGATGCTCGTGAAAATGGGCGCTGTCCCGGGTCAGATACTCGTCCTCTACCTCCGGATAGCCGATGCAGGCGTTCAGGTTCAGGATGTGCTGGGCCGCCGATACCTTTTCCAATGCTGTATACAATTTCCTGCCGATACCGCCCCGCTTGCAGTCCTTCTTCACATAGATGGTCGTCTCCACGCCCCAGTCGTAGGCCGCCCGGTCCTTGAACACACCAGTGCAGGCGTAACCCACGATCCCGCTGTCCTGCTCCGCCACGATGCAGGGATATTTCTCAAGGGTATGGGCAATGCGCTCCCGAAACTCCTCCAGGCTCGGCACCAGATACTCAAAGGTAATGACGGTTTCCTCCACGTAAGGTCTGTAGATATCCAAAATACTTTCCGCGTCTGCCAGTGTCGCCCGGCGGATTCGAAGTTCTGTCTCTGCCATACTGTTCTCTCTTTTCTTTCTGGATTTTTCCGTATTATCCAAAGTATATTCCATATAAAATAACTTTACAATTCCCAAAGCCAAATTTCTTTGCGAAATTTCCGGAAAAGCAAAAGGAAAAGCCGCACTTCTTGTATCGGCTTTTCCCGGAATGTGTCTTTGCTCTTATTTTTGTTTCTTCTCTGCTTCGTAAGCCTCTCTGGCCGCGCAGGCCAGCTGGTCAGCGCAGGATGTGGACTTGAAGCCGCAGTGAATGCCTTTGCATTTCTCCTCGATCTGCTCCACGGTCATGCCGTCCACCAGGCGGGGGATGGCTTTCAGGTTGCCGTCGCAGCCGCCGGTGTAGACCACATTGGTGACTACGCCGTCATTGATGTCCAGGCGGATCTTGGAAGAACAGGTGCCTTTTGTTTTATAGATGTATTCCATTTTTCATAGCTCCTTTTATCGTCTTACTTGATACATTTCACATCAATGTTTTACTGGATGTCGGTTACCTTGTAGTCTTTCGCTTCAACGGCGTTCTTCAGGACGTCGTCGGCTACCTCTGCGGTCAGTGTAACTACCGCGGTTCCGGCCTCGTGGCTTACCTCGGCTGCTTCTACGCCTGCGATGGCTTCCAGGGTCTTCTTTACGGTGGCCTCACAGTGTCCGCACATCATACCTTCGATTTTCATGGTCTTTGTCATTGTTGTTTCCTCCTTCTTATGATCGGCTTTTGCCTTGATTTTTTTATCTTTGCCTGCGTCGTGCATCTTGAACAGATTCAGACGCAATGCGTTCGTTACCACACAGAAGCTGGACAGGCTCATGGCCGCAGCACCGAACATGGGGTTCAGCTTCCAGCCAAAGAGCGGGATCCACACGCCTGCTGCCAGCGGAATTCCGATGACATTGTAGAAGAATGCCCAGAACAGATTCTCGTGTATGTTCCGTAAGGTAGCACGGCTGAGCCTGATGGCCGCGGGCACGTCGCTTAATCGGCTCTTCATCAGAACCACGTCCGCAGCGTCGATGGCGATATCCGTACCGGCTCCGATGGCGATGCCCATATCGGCGCGGGTCAATGCCGGGGCATCGTTGATACCGTCGCCTACCATGGCTACCTTGCCCTTCTTCTTCAGATTCCGGATGACGCTCTCTTTGCCTTC
>USDU01000049.1 GCA_900553635.1 uncultured Lachnospiraceae bacterium
CCGAAGGACTTCGTTTAAAGTTTTATAATCTAGTGCAGCAGCATCTATCACTTTCATAGTATAACACATCTCCTTGATAAAATGATATTGTTTTTATTCTCCGGCATGGGAAATGCCAAGTATTTCAAGTTCTTTTTCGTTTAGCCCGATTCCGCGGAGCATAAGACGGTTGCCCCGGAGAGCTTCGATGGAGTTAATTCCCATACCTCCCATAAGTTCTTTGATTTCATGTTTCCAGGCAGTCATCAGATTGATAAGCCGACGGCTTCCCGTCTGCGGATCAAGTCTTTCCACAAGTTCAGGATTCTGCGTGGCGATCCCCCAGTTACACTTGCCGCTTTGACACGTGCGGCAGAGATGACACCCAAGAGCCAGAAGCGCGGCTGTTGCAACATAACAGGCGTCCGCTCCAAGGGCTACTGCTTTTACCACATCGGAAGCGCTGCGGATACTGCCGCCTGCTACGAGCGAAACGTGATTTCGGATTCCTTCATCACGAAGCCTCTGATCCACTGCCGCCAGAGCGAGCTCTACAGGGATTCCCACATTGTCGCGTATTCTGGTAGGAGCGGCGCCGGTGCCTCCGCGGAAGCCGTCGATAGCGATAATGTCCGCGCCGCTGCGTGCAATTCCGCTGGCGATGGCTGCGATATTATGGACAGCCGCCACTTTTACGATAATCGGTTTTTTGTATTCCGTAGCCTCTTTCAGAGAACAGACCAGCTGCCGCAGATCTTCAATAGAATAGATATCATGATGAGGCGCGGGGGAGATGGCGTCAGAGCCTTCAGGGATCATTCTGGTGCGGGACACGTCTCCTACAATTTTAGTTCCCGGAAGATGCCCTCCGATTCCCGGTTTTGCGCCCTGTCCCATTTTGATCTCAATGCCGGCGCCGGCGTTTAAATATTTTTCATGAACGCCAAAGCGTCCTGACGCTACCTGTACAATGGTGTTTTCTCCATAGCAATAAAAATCTTCATGGAGACCACCTTCTCCTGTATTATATAAAATCCCAAGCTCTTTTGCAGCGAGAGCCAGTGATTTGTGCGCATTATAACTGATAGAGCCATAGCTCATGGCGGAGAACATGACCGGCATAGAGAGTTCCAGCTGCGGGGGAAGCTCACAGTCTAAAGAACCGTCCGCCATCCGATGCACTTGTTCCGGTTTCTTTCCAAGATAAATCCGGGTTTCCATAGGCTCTCTTAGAGGGTCGATGGGAGGGTTGGTTACTTGCGAAGCATTGATTAAGATGCGATCCCAATAAACGGGAAGAGGATTTGGGTTTCCCATGGAAGAGAGCAGGACTCCGCCGCTGTTTGCCTGTTTATAAATTTCTTTCATCATATTTTCCGACCAGTTGGCATTTTCGCGTAGAGAACAGTCGCTCTTTACGATTTTTAAAGCTCTGGTGGGACAAAAGGAAACACATCTTTGGCAGTTTACACAGTTGCTTTCGTCACATACCATCTGTTTGGTTTCACTATTGTAGGAATGTACGCCATTGGCGCATTGCTGCTGGCAGATACGGCAGGTAATGCAGCGGTTTTCATTTCGGATCACTTCAAACTCAGGGTAGATAAATTCAATGCTCATAATAAAACACCTTCCTTTACTGTTACGATAACCGGTTCTCCGCCGGCGGGAGCCCAGATATTTTCGGCATCCGGTTCCATGGCTCGGATGGCTGTTTCTTCACTGGCAATATAAACCATATCTTTTTTTTCTCCTACGACCATGGAGCGGAGCTTCAGCCGGTCATTGAGCGCCATAAGCCCTCCGTTGAAACCGAAAACAATGGAGAAAGGTCCGGTGATCAGAAGGCTGGGGAACAGAGTTCGTAAGTAAGTGTGCTTTTTCTGATCTGCAAGATCTGTTTTTGCTGCAATGGTGCTCCAAAAGGGGGCGGCAATTACGCTGGCAGCTTCTCCAAGAGTCAGATTCTGCCTGCGGAGCAGATAGTCTAAAATATACGTGATGACTTCCGTATCCGTCTGAAGGGTACACTTATATCCAAACATTTCCATAAAACGGCGGTTGGCATCATAGGAAGAAATTTCACCGTTATGTACAACGGAAGAATCCAGAAGAGCAAAGGGGTGAGCTCCGCCCCACCAGCCCGGAGTATTGGTAGGATAGCGGCCGTGGGCAGTCCAGGAATATCCCTCGTATTCGTCTAATTTATAGAAAATACCGATGTCTTCCGGGTATCCCACTGCTTTGAAAGTTCCCATGTTTTTGCCGCTGGAAAAGACATAAGCTCCCGGCATCTCCGTATTGATCTTCATGACTGTACGTACCACATATTCCTTTTCATCCAGCTGCATAGACGTCAGAAGAGACTTCAAAGGAGCTACAAAGTATCTCCAGATGATAGGCTCATCTGTGATCAGAGGCGTTTTTCTTGTGGGGATAATTTCTGACTGTACGATCTCAAACCGTTCTTTTAAAAACGCCTCGCATCCTTTTCTGGCAGCTCTGCTGTCAAAAAACATATGAAAGGCATAAAAGTCTTTATATTCCGGATAGATTCCATAACCGGCAAATCCGCCGCCAAGACCATTGGATCGGTCATGCATGGGTTTCATAGCATTTGTGATCGTTTCCCCGGACATTTTATTCCCGTCTCTGGAAATCATAGCTGCGATGGCACATCCTGAAGGAATCCTTACCTGACCTTCTGTTTTCATTTTCCATTTCATTCCTTTCTTTTTGATCTTATACAATAAAAACAAAGACGCTCATTTTGAAAGCAGAAAAATTCTGATTCCTAAATGAACGCCTTTGCTCATATGCATACTTATACAACGATTAGGAATGTTTGTCAATCATAATTTGATTGAGTTTTTGCAGAACGATGCGCGGATTCCTTTATCTTTCTTATTTCATATGTGTTTCCGTAAGTGGTTTTCGCAGGCTGAACGGTTATAATTGTACTTGTAAAAATACAAAAAAAGGAATTGACAAAGAGGTTTGTCCGGTGTTATCATGCAACACGTAAAGGCAAGGGCGTCTTTGAGAACACAATCTCAGAGACGCTTTTTCCGTTGTTGCAAAGAAACAGATAGAAAAAGGCAAGGGCGTCTTTCATGTGGATAGCAGGAAAGGCATCCTTGTCTTTTTTCGTGCGAAAGGAGTGTCGTTATGAAGAAGAAAAATGTTTCCAAATATTTTGGCTGTATGGTGTTTGATGACAGGGTTATGAAGGCAAGTTTATCTTCAAAAGTATATCAGTCATTGAGAAAAACCATTGATGAAGGTGAACAATTAGACAGCAGCGTAGCAGACGTTGTGGCAGAAGCTATGAAAGAATGGGCTGTATCGAAAGGCGCAACACATTACACACACTGGTTTCAGCCGCTGACCGGAATCACAGCAGAAAAACATGACAGCTTTATTTCTCCTTCTCCAAACGGAGGCGTTATCATGGAATTTTCGGGTAAGGAACTGATCAAAGGAGAGCCGGATGCCTCTTCCTTCCCTTCCGGAGGTTTAAGAGCTACCTTTGAGGCAAGAGGATATACCACATGGGATCCGACTTCCTATGCGTTTATTAAAGGAAAAACCTTATGTATTCCCACAGCTTTTTGTTCTTATGGAGGAGAAGCGTTGGACAAGAAAACGCCGCTGCTTCGTTCCATGAAGGCATTGAATAAGCAGGCGCTTCGGATTCTCCGTCTGTTCGGCAATGAAAAGGTATCATACGTTATTACTTCTGTAGGACCGGAACAAGAATACTTCCTGATTACAAAAGAAATGTATGATCAAAGAAAAGATCTTCAATTTACAGGACGCACTTTATTTGGAGCAAGACCTCCGAAAGGACAGGAGATGGATGACCATTATTTCGGTGTGATCAAGCCAAGAGTAGAGGCTTACATGGCGGACTTAAATGAGGAACTCTGGAAGCTTGGAATCCTTGCAAAGACACAGCACAATGAAGTGGCTCCGGCACAGCATGAGCTGGCGCCGATCTACACAACGACCAACATTGCTACGGATCACAACCAGCTGACGATGGAAATCATGCAAAAAGTAGCCGCACGGCATGGATTGGTTTGTCTTCTTCATGAGAAACCGTTTGCAGGAGTGAATGGAAGCGGAAAACATAATAACTGGTCCATCTCCACTGATACAGGCGTAAACCTGCTGTCGCCGGGAGAAACACCTTATGAGAATGCGCAGTTTTTACTGTTTCTGTGCGCAGTGATCAAAGCGGTGGATGATTATCAGGATCTGCTGAGGCTGTCTGTTGCAACCGCAGGAAACGATCATCGTCTGGGAGCAAATGAAGCGCCGCCGGCTGTTGTGTCCATGTTTCTGGGCGATGAGCTGAACGGAGTCTTAGAGGCGATTGAAAAAGATATTCCTTATGAAGGAGCGGAAAAAACACAGATGAAGCTGGGTGTGGATGTCCTTCCGAAATTCAATCGGGATACTACGGACAGAAACCGTACTTCACCTTTTGCTTTCACAGGAAATAAGTTTGAATTCCGTATGTTGGGATCTTCCAACAGTATCGCATGCGCCAACATGATGCTTAACAGCGCAGTGGCGGAAAGCCTGAAGATCTATGCGGACAGACTGGAAAAAGCAGAGAATTTTGAAGAAACCCTTCATGCCATGATCCGCAAGACGATCAAAGATCACAAGAGGATTATTTTCAATGGAAACGGTTATGACGATGCATGGATAAAAGAAGCAACGGAAAAGCGCGGACTGATGAACTATCCGTCAACGCCGGACTGTATGCCGCATCTGCTGGATGAAAAAAATGTCAGGATGCTTACTTCACATAAAGTATTCTCCAAGGCGGAACTGGAATCAAGATGCGAGATTATGCTGGAAAACTACTGTAAGACGATCGTAATAGAAGCAAATACTATGGTGGATATGGTTAAAAGAGAGATCATTCCGGCTGTGGAAGCCTACGCAATGGAACTGGCAAGGACAGCTTCTGCGAAGAAACGTGTCGATGAGACATTGGCATGCCGTTATGAAAGCGGCCTGATAAAAAAACTCTCTACACTTACAGACCAGATGGCAGTCAGGACGGATGCATTGGAAACAGCTCTGATAGAACTTCAGGACGTGAAGGATATTGTGGCGCAGTCTTATCAGATCCGGGATACAGTATTGACCAGAATGCAGGAGTTACGAATTGCCTGTGATGAAGCGGAAACCGTTACAGCAAAAAAATACTGGCCGTTCCCAACCTACGGGGATCTGCTTTTCAGCGTAAAATAGCAAAGATAACAAAAAGGGAGGGGTTATCATGTACAGTTCTGTAAATACAATCTGGGTATTATTTGGCACAGCTCTGGTCTTCTTTATGCAGGCAGGTTTTTCCTTGTGTGAAGCGGGATTTACAAGAGCGAAAAACACCGGAAATATTCTGATGAAAAACCTGATGGATTTCTGCATTGGAACACCGGCATTCTGGCTGGTAGGATTCGGACTGATGTTTGGAAAAGGTTCCGGAATCATTGGCAGCTTTGACCCGCTGATCCGGGGCGAGTACAGCCAGGCGCTTCCTTCAGGCGTTCCTCTGTGGGCGTTTGCGATCTTCCAGACTGTCTTTTGTGCGACATCCGCCACGATTGTGTCAGGAGCAATGGCAGAGAGAACAAAATTCAGCGCTTACTGTATTTATTCTGCAGCGATCTCACTTCTGATCTATCCGGTTTCTGGCCACTGGATCTGGGGAGGAGGATGGCTTTCCCAGATGGGATTCCATGATTTTGCAGGATCTACAGCCGTACATATGGTAGGAGGCATCTGCGCTATGATCGGTGCGAAAATCTTAGGTCCGCGTATTGGAAAATACGATAAAAACGGAAAACCGCAGGCGATTTTAGGGCATAACCTTACATTTGCAGCGCTTGGCGTCTTTATCCTCTGGTTCTGCTGGTTTGGATTTAACGGAGCTTCTACGGTAGGTATGGACAGTGATGCCCTGATAGAAACAGCGGGAAGGGTATTCTTTAATACTAACCTGGCAGCTGCTGTCGCCTGCTGCGCGGCTTTGATTTTCACCTGGATACGTTACAAGAAACCGGATGTCTCTATGACTTACAATGCAGCATTGGCAGGTCTGGTAGGCATTACAGCGGGCTGCGATGCGGTAGATGCGGTCGGCGCGGCGGTCATTGGAGTTGTCTGTGGAATCCTGATTGTACTGGCGATAGAATTTTTTGATAAAATTGCAAAAATAGACGACCCTGTAGGCGCTGTTTCCGTACACTGTGTCTGCGGCGCTGCAGGAACGGTTCTGACCGGTCTGTTTGCCACAGGGGAGACTACAGAGGCAGGACTTTTCTATGGAGGCGGCGCGCACTTTCTGGGAATCCAGGTATTAGGCGTGCTTGCTGTAGCAGCGTATGTTGCGGTGGTTATCACCATTGTATTTTTAGCAATTAAACATACCATCGGGCTGCGTGTAAAACCGGAAGAAGAGCTTGCCGGATTGGATGTTTCGGAACATGGACTGTTTACCGCATATGCCGGATTTTCTATGCTGCCGGACACCATTGCGGAGGATGTGGACACCAATACGGTCTTTGCCATGGGAGATGTGCCGGAAGCTGAAGCTGTACCGGTGAAGACGGTTCCTGCATTTGAAGAAGGAACGCCGAAATTCACGAAGGTGGAAATTGTCTGCAAGGAATCAAAGCTTGAGGCATTAAAAGCGGCAATGATGAATCTGGGAATTACAGGCATGACCGTATCGCACGTTCTTGGATGCGGCGTACAGAAAGGAAAACCGGAGTATTACCGCGGCGTACAGATTGAGGCAAACCTGCTTCCGAAAATCCAGGTAGAAATCGTGGTGAGCAAAGTTCCTGTCCGCAGTGTTATCGAAACGGCTAAGAAAGTGCTTTATACAGGACATATCGGAGACGGTAAGATTTTCGTTTATGATGTGGAAAATGTTGTAAAAATCAGAACCGGTGAAGAGGGCTTTGATGCTCTGCAGGATGTAGAATAAATTTAAAATAAGGGAACTGTTTACAGCGCGCATGGAACAGTTCCCGAAAAATGGAGGTAAAATGTATGTGTTCGATTATGGGATATTGCGGACCGGTAGTCGATTTAGATAAATTTAAAGAAGGTTTCCAAAGAACCATTTCCAGAGGTCCGGATGACAGCCGGATCGTTGATACGGGAAATGGTCTTCTTGGATTTCACAGACTGGCCATTATGGGATTAACACCGTCCGGAATGCAGCCTTTCCAATTGGATGGAAGTTACGTGGTCTGCAACGGAGAAATTTATGGATTTGAAAAGATCAAAGAAGAATTGTCTGACCGATATAGCTTTGCAAGCGATTCAGACTGTGAGATCCTTCTGCCCTTGTATAAAGAATATGGCACAGATATGTTTGCTATGCTGGATGCAGAATTCGCATGTATTCTCTATGACGGCGATACAGGTGAATATATTGCGGCAAGAGATCCCATTGGAATCCGTCCTCTCTATTACGGATATGATGAAAAAGGTGTGATCCTGTTTGCAAGTGAAGCGAAAAACCTGGTAGGGCTTACTGACAAAATCATGCCTTTTCCTCCGGGATATTATTATAAAAACGGCAGTTTTACCTGCTATTGCGATATAACAAAATCAGAACACATATGCCGGGATGATTTAGAAACCGTATGCCGGAATATCTACGACCTGCTGATCGAAGGAGTAAAGAAACGGCTTGTAGCGGATGCGAAGGTAGGTTTTCTGCTTTCGGGCGGGCTGGATTCCTCGCTCGTCTGTGCGATCGCCGCTAAAGAGAGCCGGAAACCTATCCGTACGTTTGCCATCGGGATGCGTGAAGACGCCATTGATTTAAAGTATGCGAAGCAGACAGCAGAGTACATCGGAAGCGAACATACGGAAATATATATGACGCCGGAGGAAGTGATCGATACGCTGGAAGAGGTGATTCATGTTCTGGGGACTTACGATATTACTACGATACGTGCATCTGTGGGTATGTATCTGGTATGTAGGGCAATTCATGAGCAGACAGATATCCGCGTACTTCTCACCGGTGAAATATCGGATGAATTATTTGGATATAAATATACTGATTTCGCCCCCGGTCCGGAGGCGTTCCAAGAAGAATCCGTGAAAAGAATCCGTGAACTTCATATGTATGATGTACTAAGGGCAGACCGCTGTATCTCTTCCAATTCTCTTGAGGCAAGAGTTCCGTTCGGAGATCTGGATTTTGTGACTTACGTTATGGCAGTCGATCCGGAACTGAAAATGAATCATTACGGAAAAGGAAAATATCTTCTCCGTCATGCATTTCAGGAGGATTCGTACCTTCCGCAAGAAATCCTGTGGAGAGAAAAAGCAGCGTTTTCAGACGCAGTAGGTCATTCCATGGTGGATTATCTGAAAGAATACGCAGAATCCGTTTACACAGATCAGGAGATGGAAACATTATCAGAAAAGTATACCTATGCACGTCCGTTTACGAAAGAATCTTTGTTGTACAGGGAAATCTTTGAAAAATATTATCCGGGGCAGGCGGAAATGATCGCCGGATTCTGGATGCCGAACAAAGAGTGGGAGGGGTGTGACGTCAATGACCCTTCAGCCAGAGTGCTTTCAAACTATGGAGAAAGCGGAAAATAATAGAAAGAGGAATGACAATTTATGACAAAGTATATTTTTGTGACCGGAGGCGTGGTATCCGGGCTTGGAAAAGGAATTACGGCAGCCTCCCTTGGGCGGCTTTTAAAAGCCAGAGGTTATAAGGTGGCCGCTCAGAAGTTAGATCCTTATATTAATGTAGATCCGGGAACTATGAGCCCGTATCAGCATGGAGAGGTGTTTGTCACGGAAGACGGCGCGGAGACAGATCTGGATCTGGGACATTATGAGAGATTTATTGATGAAAACCTGAATAAATATTCCAATCTGACGACAGGAAAAGTCTATTGGAATGTGTTGAATAAGGAAAGAAGGGGAGAATATCTGGGCTCTACTGTTCAGGTGATCCCGCATATCACCAATGAAATCAAAGAATTTGTCTATCGCGTAGGGAAACAGACGGATGCAGACGTGGTAATTACGGAAATCGGAGGAACAATAGGAGATATTGAATCCCAGCCTTTTTTAGAAGCAGTCCGCCAGATTTCTCTGGAAGTGGGACGGGAAAACAGCCTGTTTATTCATGTGACACTCGTCCCTTATTTAAGCGGCTCGGACGAACACAAATCAAAGCCTACGCAGCACTCTGTACGGGAACTGCAGGGAATGGGAATCCACCCGAATCTCATTGTACTTCGGTGCGATAAACCTTTGGAGGAATCTATTTTTCAGAAGATTTCTCTTTTCTGCAATGTGAAGCCGGACTGCGTGATCGAAAACCGCACGCTGTCAAATTTATATGAAGCGCCCCTTATGCTGGAGCAGTCCGGCTTTTCTTCTGTAGTTTGCAGAGAGCTTCATTTAGAGGCAAAGGAAGCCCGGCTTGAAGACTGGAAAAAAATGGTGGAACAGATAAAAAATCGTACCCGGGAAGTACATATCGGACTGGTCGGGAAATATGTAAAGCTTCATGACGCCTATCTGTCCGTAGTGGAAGCTTTAAATCATGCAGGCTATGCGCAGAATGCTTATATCCGTATTCATTGGATCGATTCAGAGAATATTACGAAAGAAAACGTAGCTCAGATTTTCCGGGGAATACACGGGATCATCGTTCCCGGCGGTTTTGGAAACAGAGGAATTGAAGGAATGATCACTGCAGCTGAATATGCCAGAAAGAATCGGATTCCTTATTTCGGGATCTGTCTTGGCATGCAGATTGCCGTCATTGAATATGCCAGGAATGAGGCTGGACTTCCGGAAGCACATTCCGGGGAATTTGATGAGCAGTGCAGGGACAAGGTTATTGATTTTATGCCGGGACAAAGTGATGATATTGATAAGGGAGGCACACTCCGACTTGGAAATTACCCTTGTGTGATTCAGCCGGGAACACAAATGGAGCATTGCTATCAGCGCTCGGTCATTCAAGAGCGCCATCGTCACCGCTACGAATTAAATAATCAGTACCGCGAACTGCTTACCGATGCAGGTCTGGTGATCAGCGGAACTTCCCCTGATGGCCGTTTGGCAGAAACCATCGAGCTTGCGGATCATCCGTTTTATATCGGAGTGCAGTTTCATCCGGAATTTACAAGCCGCCCCAACCGGCCGCATCCGCTGTTTCAAGGATTTATTTCAGCGGCTTTCCATGAAAATACGAAACAAGAGGAGTGAACAGATATGGCGATTCATGAAGAATGCGGCGTGTTCGGAATTTTAAGCAGAAAAAGAGAACGTCTTGGGAAACTGGTTTATTATGGACTCTATGCACTTCAGCACAGAGGGCAGGAAAGCTGCGGCATTGTTGTAAATGACGATGGCGTCTTTTCGTCGTATAAGGATTTGGGGCTTGTAAGCGAAGTATTTTCTGAGGATACTCTGGCACATCTTTCGGAAGGAAATATGGCCGTGGGACATGTGCGGTACGGAACGACAGGAAGAAATAATCGAAAGAATTGTCAGCCTATAGAGGTGAACCATCAGAAAGGGAAAATGGCGCTGGCACATAATGGAAATTTAAGCAATGCGTTAGAGCTTCGTGATAAATTGGAATTATCAGGAGCAATTTTCCATACAACCAGCGATACAGAAACGATTGCGTATATGATTACAAGAGAAAGGCTTACTGCGCCTAGTATCGAGGAGGCGGTAAGCCGCGCCATGACTTCTTTGGAAGGAGCATATTCTCTTATATTAATGTCTTCTGCTAAAATGATCGCAGTGAGAGATCCGTATGGATTCCGTCCCCTTTGTTACGGGAAAATGCCGGACGGCTCCTATGTGATTGCCTCGGAAAGCTGCGCCCTGACATCTGTAGGCGCGGAACTGATCAGGGATCTTCTTCCGGGAGAGATCCTGGTATTTAGCGAAGAAGGCGTCGAGTCGCGCCGGGAACACTGCGGCACGCAGAAACAGAAGACCTGTATATTTGAATATATTTATTTTGCAAGACCGGACTCTGTCATTGATAAGATCTCTGTATCAGCAGCAAGAATTCAGGCTGGGAAACTATTAGCACAGACAAAACCGGTCAAGGCGGATATTGTAATCGGCGTTCCGGACAGCGGTCTGGACGCGGCGCTTGGATTTTCTGAAGTTTCAGGAATTCCTTATGGAATCGGACTTGTCAAGAACAAATACATTGGAAGAACTTTTATATCTCCCGGTCAAAAAGAACGGATCGATCTGGTGCGGATGAAGTTGAGTCCGATCCCATCGGTTATTCAGGGAAAACGAGTAGTTTTAATTGATGATTCCATTGTAAGAGGAACTACAAGCAGACAGCTTGTAAGTCTTTTAAGAGAGGCAGGCGCAAAAGAGATCCATCTAAGAATCTCTGCACCTCCGTTTCTGCATCCGTGTTATTATGGTACAGACATCGATTCGGAAGAAAATCTTATTGCATCCCACCATGGAGAAAAAGAGGTCGCCACGCTCATCGGGGCGGATTCACTTGGCTATCTTCCGTTGGAATGCCTTCATGAACTGACAGGAACGCATTCATATTGTGACGCTTGTTTTAGCGGGAAATACGCGACTGAAATTCCCACAGATGTCCGAAAGGACCGATTTGAACAAAAATTATCCGAGAGGTGAAACAAATGGAAAAATGGAATAAGAAGCTTCTTCTGGAAGACGGAAGTCAATTTTATGGCTATGGGTTTGGCAGTCAGGAAGAGAAAATAACGGAAATAGTATTTAATACGGCGCCGGTTGGGTATCAGGAGATCCTTTCTGATCCATCCTACACATATCAGACCGTTGTTATGGCATATCCGTTGATCGGAAATTACGGGATTGCAAAAGAAGACTTTGAGACAAAACAACCTTCCATCGGCGGGCTTGCCGTGAGAGATTATAATGATATTCCTTCCAATTTCCGCAGCGCCGCCACGCTGGACGAGGTGATGAAACAGTATCATATTCCCGGTATTTACGGCATTGATACGAGAAAACTGGTAAGAAAGATCCGGGATTTCGGAAGTTGTAAGGCGCTGCTTACAGATGCGCAGACATCGCCGGAAGAAGGATTGAAAAAACTGGCAGGATTTGAGATTCCGAAAGATGCCGTAGAAAAGGTCAGTTCTAAAGAAATAAGATACTGTGCCGCCAAACAGGAAAATTATCTTGTGGCGGCCATTGATTGCGGAATAAAAGAAAATATTATACGAAGTTTAAATGCAAGAGGCTGCAGCGTCATGGTATATCCATGGAACACTTCTTATGAAGAAATTCAAAAACAAAACCCGGACGGCGTCTTTTTGTCTAATGGACCGGGCAATCCGAAGGATGTAAAGCCGGTTCTGGAACTGGTACGGAAAATAAGAGGAAACTTTCCATTATTTGGAATATGCCTTGGACATCAGATGATCGGGCTTGCCTATGGCGCGGGGACTTATAAGTTGAAATTCGGACACCGGGGAGGAAACCATCCGGTAAAAAACTTAAAAACCGGGAAAATAGAAATCACGTCCCAGAATCATTCTTATGCTGTAGATTATGCCAGTCTGAAAAATACCGATCTGGAGATGACCCATATCAATCTGCTGGATCATACAGTAGAAGGAATTGCCTGCAGAAAAGATCATGTTTTCAGCGTCCAGTATCATCCGGAAAGCGCTCCCGGACCTCAGGACAGCGGGTATTTGTTTGATCAATTTATACAGATGATGGAGGAAAACAAACATGGCAAAGCGAACTGATATAAAGAAAATACTGGTTATTGGTTCTGGTCCTATTGTAATCGGACAGGCAGCGGAATTTGATTATGCGGGAACACAGGCATGTCTTGCGCTGAAAGAAGAGGGGTATGAAGTAATCCTGTGCAATTCCAATCCGGCGACTATAATGACAGACCCTGCCATTGCAGATAAAGTTTATATGGAGCCTCTTACATTGGAATATATGGCAAAAATCGTCCGCCATGAGCGTCCGGACGCCATAGTACCCGGAATCGGAGGGCAGACAGGACTGAATCTTGCAATGCAGCTCGAGAAAAAAGGAGTTTTGAAAGAATGTCAGACAGAACTGCTTGGAACTGGAAGTGAAAGCATCCGGCAGGCAGAAGACAGAGAACTGTTTAAAGAATTGTGCGAAAAATTAGGAGAACCGGTACTGCCGTCCCTTGTCGCCAATACAGCAGAAGAAGCCCTTCAGGCGGCAAAGACCATCGGTTATCCGGTAGTTCTGCGTCCGGCTTTTACTCTGGGCGGAACCGGGGGAGGGTTTGCAGACGATGAACAGGAATTTCTGGGGCTTATTCATAATGCGCTTGCCTTGTCGCCGGTTCATCAGGTATTGGTTGAAAAAAGCATTAAAGGTTTTAAAGAAATTGAATATGAAGTCATTCGTGATTCTAATGATACGGCAATTACGGTGTGCAACATGGAAAATCTGGATCCGGTAGGAATCCATACAGGAGATTCGATCGTAGTCTGCCCATCCCAAACCTTGACGAATAAGGAATACCAGATGCTGCGAGACAGTGCGCTAAGGCTGATCCGGGCTCTTAGGGTGGAAGGGGGATGCAATGTACAGTTCGCACTGGATCCTCATTCTTTCCGGTACTACGTTATCGAAGTGAACCCACGTGTTTCCCGTTCTTCTGCACTGGCGTCAAAAGCAAGCGGATATCCCATTGCCAGAGTGTCTGCAAAAATCAGCGTAGGTATGACTCTGGACGAGATCCCCCTTGTAAACACCCCTGCTTCCTTTGAGCCTGCCTTAGATTATGTAGTAACGAAAATGCCTCGTTTTCCGTTTGATAAGTTT
>USDU01000050.1 GCA_900553635.1 uncultured Lachnospiraceae bacterium
ATCCGGACCGGGAGCGGGTGGAGATATAATAAATTATCAGATAAATATGTCTGAATTGTTATGATTATTATGCAAATATTATAATTCTAAACAATCTCTAAAATGTTAGCACTCCTACTTGATTATAAATATATAGGATTTATCCTGTTTTGTAGAAAAAGCGAAAATGCCAGAAACCTTGATTTTATAAGGATTCTTGGCATTTTCTTTTTGTGACAGGGTGTGTCTGGATTTGTCATAAGCAAATGAAAATATGTAAAAAATATGTATGAGGAAAATACAGGTACAATTCAGAATTTTGAAATGAGTGATAGGGATAAGGAATGAAATGTTTTATAAAAGCGGATACCTCTTATATGGGAATGTAAAGAAGCATCCACTCAATTTACAAAAAAATTTCTATTAAAATAATTGCTCTATATCTTGAGCTGTAAGTGTTCTCCATTCTGTTGAAGGAATACTAATCTGAGGAACAGTTTTTTGACTAGGATTCGACTAGCATTCAATGTCATCATTTATCTATAAAATTCCTTCAAATTCGGCCTCTCAGGCCGAAGACAAATCCCCAAACATCATTTATGATTATATCAAGAACAGCAAAAACCTGTTCACAGACAACTGAATAGCAGTTACAGCATGGAAAATTCCGGCGTATATTCGGCAGAATATCAGCGGGGCCTGCGAGGAGAGTTGATGGACCGAGAGGTGAAGATGGAGCAGGTACAGATTGGATTGATTACGGCGGAAGGATAATAACTCACGAAGGGAGCTGAAGTGGTTTCCTGGCCCTCGAAATAAGCAGCAGAGGGGACGAGCGGTATATAGAATACCGGTCTTGTGAACATCAGAGGATGTCATGCGGCAGGATTGCCAGTAACTCCCACGTACACGGGGCGAAGAGGAACAAGCGTGTACTTACATGGAAAATATGAAATGGAGGGATAAGGAAGGATGTACAAAGGAATCGAGGTTATCGGGATTGATCATGGCTGGTCGTATATGAAGACGATTTCTCATGTGTTTGTGACAGGTGTGGAAGAGATAGCGACAGAACCGGCCTTTACGAAAAATCTGCTGGAATTCGGTGGAAAATTCTATAAGATAGGCGGCACCCGGCTTGAAGTCCAGGATGTAAAAACGAAGAATGATAATTTTTTCCTGCTGACGCTGGCGGCCATTGCTAAGGAGCTGAAAAGCAGGGGAAAAAGGGAAGCAAAGATTTATCTGGCAGTGGGGCTTCCACTTACACGTTTCGGGCAGGAGCGTGCAGATTTCATTCGATATCTGACAGCCAGAAGGTGTGTGAAGTACCAGTTTGAAAAAGAAGAGTACCGGATAGAGGTTTTGAATGCGTTCGTGTTTCCTCAGTGTTATGCGGCGGTTGCTGATAAGCTTAGCACTTATAAGCGAAAGGTACTGGTGGTAGACATTGGAAGCTGGACGATTGATATGATGCCGGTAGTCGATGAAGAGCCGGACGAGCCCAGATGCTCTACGCTACAGAGAGGGTTGATTACCTGTATGCGCTCCATTAATGAACAGTGTGTCCGGCAGTTGAATGGAGAGGTAGATGAAAGCGATATTCAGGCAGTGATGCGGATGGAGCGTAGCGGGTTGAATGGAGATTATACCAGAATCATTGAAAATGAGGTTCGGACTTTCATGGGGCAGATTTATCATTCCATCCGGGAGCACGGCTATAATCTTCAGACTACGCCGTTGATTTTCGTAGGAGGCGGGGCAGTCGTGATGAAAAATTATGGCCCGGCACAGCAGGGAAATGTAACCTACAATGTGGATATCAAGGCCAATGCAAGAGGATATGAATATCTCACCTATACGGCGCTTAAGCAGATGCGTAGATAAGGAGCGGATATGAGTTTATCGACAATTCGTAAAATGACGCTCAGGCTCAATATGGAGGAGCCGAAGCAGGCCGAGATCTACCAGATACTGACCAGTCTGGACAAATATATTTATAAATCCCAGAATCAGTTTCTGGTAGACGCGCTGCAGTTCTACATTGAACATAGCGGAAAAGATATGTTGACCCAGCAGGAGCAGGCCGAACAGCAGCGATACATCACGGCAGAGGAACTGGAGCAGATAAAAAAGGAGCTGCGTGAAGAACTGCTGGAAGAGGCGAGGAGGGAACTGCTGAAGCTGCTGGGACAGTATGCGGCAGGTACACAGAACCCGATAGCTGGTCAGAGAAAGGCAGTGACGGAGCAGACAGATGAAATGGAACTGGAAAATGATACAGAGGGAGAAAACTCTGTAGTAGGCAATCTGGCATGCAGATGGATGGGAGAGATTTAAATGAAATCGGTACTTGAGACAATCGGAAAAGGTTTTTGTGGAATCGGAAAGGTATCTCTGTGGATTGCGATTTTTGTATGGGTAATCGCAGTAACGGCGGCAAAGATATTTTTTGTATTGTTCTTAACACTTGCCAGAATGGTGCTGATTCTTATCAGTGCTGTGGAACCATAGGGAAAGGTAAGGAAAGCGCTTCTTCGGAGGCGCTTTTTGTATTATAAAGTCCCGTAAGGGGCTGGTAGTATCGGGTCCTGTGGGTAAAGGAGGAAGAATGAGGTATATACGTGACAAGCCGGGAAAGGCTGGATGGAGCGGTTGGCAATAGGCTGGCTGCTTTTTTATTGTAAATGATATTTAAAGAGAGAGGGTGTGTAACGTAAAAGTACAGAAATCAGACCAGAGAAAGGAAAAGCCGGACAGGGTTCCGGGATATTGGAAGAGAAAACCAAAAAGGAAAGGGGATGAAAGATGGAGGCGAACCTAGAATTTTCAGATTTTTGTAGAAGCATACAAGAGGGGCTGGAACAGAAAAAAGAGCTTAAAAAATATCAGTTTACTATAGAGAATGGCGCGATTCTAATTGCAAGGATAAGAAACGGACAGACAAGCAGTGCGGAAATGAAGCTGGATGATTCCTATGAACGGTATTGTAAATCAGGTGACTATGCAAGTGTATATGAGAGTCTTGAAAAATATCTGACAGAAATCGGAGCAAATTTGGATAAGTGCCTGGAGAGCAATCAGAAAGAGAAACTGATAAAGGAAAACTTGATTTTTAAGCTGGTCAATACACGTTATAACAGTGACTATTTGCAGGATGCTCCGCATAGAGAAATCGGCGATATGTCAGTGGTATATTGCTGGAAAATCTCGGACAAATTGTTTGGAAAACTTACAAATAACGTGATGGAAAAGCTGGGGTGGACAGAGGAGATGCTGTATGAGATGGCTTATAAGAATACAAGAGAAATGAATCCGCCTGTACTGGAAAGCATCTATGAAGCGATTGGCCCAACATGGGATACAAGCTATGAGAAAGAAATCAGAGCAAAAAGAATGCTGGTTCTTACGAATCAGAGTAAGGATTATGGAGCGGTCATGATGCTATATGATGATTTACTGCAAAGCGCGGCAAAACGTGCAGGAGAGGATATATATGTACTTCCATCGTCTGTGCATGAAGTAATTTTGATGCCGGTATCACTGACGAATGGTGTCATGGCGCAGTTGCGCTTACGTGAAGTAAATCGGAAAGAAGTAAAACCGAAAGACACGTTATCGTATACGGCATACAAATATGATGCGAAGGCTCATACTTTGAAACCAGTAGATTTCGGTGGTAGGAAACGAAAAAGTAAAAAAACGGAAAAGCAGCCTATAAATTTAGATATTGCCGATAAGGTAAGATAGGAGGAAAAATGGCAGGAAGAATGAATTTTGAAGAGTTTTGTAACCGTGTAGTACAGGAAATAAACCAGGAAAAAGCGCTGGGGGAGAGCGTTGCCAGTTATGAGGATAAAAAAATTCGTGTAACGGAAAGAAAAAATGGCCGCAGTGTGAGTACCGGACTGGAACCGAAAGGGTGTTATGACTGGTATGCTGCTACAGGAGATTTTACCAGGGTGTATGCTGATATCAAAGAAAATCTGCAGGCCGCAATGGAAGAGTTTCATGTGAAGATGGGAGAGCTGAGAGTGGATAAAGAGTCCATTATGGAAAATCTGTATTTTCAGTTAGTAAATACGAAGAATACAGGGGAAATTCTGGATCACATGCCGCATCGTGAAATGGGCGATATGTCGGTAGTCTACTGTTGGCATATTACAGATGAAATGGTTGGAAAAATCACGAATCAGGTAGCAAAAAGCTTTGGCTGGACAGAAGAAATGTTGTATCGGAGGGCCTATGAGAATACCCGGAAAGTGAATCCCCCGAGATTGGAAAGCATGGAGGATATATTGAAACGGCTGGGAGGTCCTGAGTTTGAAGTAGGACCGCTCTCGGTTCCAATGTATGTCCTCAGCAATCAGAAAAGCACGGCGGGAGCGGCAATGGTGTTGTATGACGATTTACTGCAGGAGGCAGCCAGAGAAATAGGTGGAGACCTGTGTGTTATTCCATCTTCAGTCCATGAAGTGATTTTAGCTCCTGGAGAGGGAGTGAATGTATTGGAATTACAGGAACTGATACGTGATATGAATAATAGGGTGGTAAGACCGGGTGATCTGTTATCAAATACTCCGTACATGTACGATGCCCAGGCGCATGAACTCAAACCTGCAGACGTACATCCGATAGAACGCACCAGCAGCCGGGAGGCCAGGGAACGGGACTATGAACCGGTATTTCAGCCCACTTATGCAGGCAGTGCCAGATAGGAGACACTATGGAGGAAGGATTTAAGCTGGAGCAGGTGGCTATACGTCTGGTTCCGGAAGCAGCCGTGTGGGATGCCGAGCCGATTCGAAGTCCGGAACGGGCAGTAGAAGTGTTGGGCAAATATATCCGGGATATGGATCGGGAAGCAGTCTGTGTAGTGAATTTCAATGCAAGGTTGCAGCCAATCAATTTTCAGATCGTCAGTATAGGAACCTTGGATCGGGCGCTATGTGAGCCCCGGGAGCTCCTAAAAGCAGGTATCCTGTCCAACGCAAGCTCCATGATGATCCTGCACAATCATCCGGCAGGAAGCATCGCGCCTTCTGGATGTGATATACAAATGACGGAAAGAATGGAAAAGGTGTGTGAATTGGTCGGAATCCCACTGATGGATAGTATCATTGTCGGGTTTGGCCGGGAAGATTATTTCAGCTTTCGGGATGCTTCGATGCTGGTAGAGGAAAATCAGCAGATCGATAGAGCGGCTGAGGAAAGGAGCGGGAGAGCAGGAAGATGAGTGAAGCAGGCAGACGGTATACAGAGGAAGAACTTCGGATTGCGAAGAGTGTAGATTTGACGGCAGTGGCTCAGCGGCTGGGCTATACGGTGGTACGGGTCGGATCTATGTACACCTTAAAAGAAATGGATTCCATCCGTATCTATAATCGCCGGAGCTGGTTCCGATGGTCAAGGGTTGCTGAAAAGGGCAGTAACGGAGGAACCCAGATTGATTTCCTGCGGGTGTTTGGTGGTATGACGGTCAAGGACGCAGTGTTCTGGCTTCTGGATTTTGCAGGATATCGGCGATTGGACGAGAAAGGGTTACAGTCACTCAAATATCAGGTGAAGGAAGAACAAGCGAAGAAGAAACCGTTTTGTCTGCCAGAGCCAGCGACAGATCATAGGGAGGTTTACCGGTATCTAGGAGAAGAACGAAGCATCGACAGGGATGTGATTGACTTCTTTATCCGTCAGGACTTGATATATGCTTCCAAAAGATACGGGGATGTGGTGTTCAAGGGAAATGACCGGAATGGGGTTACCCATTTTGCCAGCCTGCGTGGGCCGGATATCAAGTGGGATGTGGCCGGAAATAATAAGCATTACGGCTTTAACTGCTGGAATGATGACAGTACAGAATTGGAGGTATTTGAGGGCGCAATAGATTTGTTGAGTTTCACGGAGCTGACACAGGACTATGAGACGAACAAGCTGGCGCTTGGAATGCTGGCAGACGCACCTTTGGAGACTTTTTTGGCAGAGCACCCACAGATCCGAAGCATAGCCTTCTGCCTGGATAATGACCAGCCGGGAAGAGAGGCGACGGAGAGGCTGATGCGGAAGTATTACGAGAGAGGGTATGAAGTAGAGGACGCACCGCCGCCGTCAGCCTATAAGGATTATAACGAGTGTCTGGCAGACTTGAAGAGACAGATGTTGCAGGAACGTGATTTGACGGCAAAAAGTGCTGGCAAAATGAAAAAATGACGGCAAAAGATGACGGCAAAGCCGGAAAAGTGACGGCAAAAAGTGACGGCACAGAGGAAAAGTGACGGCAAAAAATGCCGTCAAAACGAAAAAATGACGGCAAAAGATGACGGCAAAGTAAGAAAATGACGGCAAAAAGTGCCGTCATTCTATGATATCAGGGGTTTTAGGGGATTTTCCCCTAACCAGAGGCATTTGGACGGTGACGTCACAAATGCGTATCTGGCAAGAGACCGACAGGGCTCTTGAAAAGAAGGGAGGAATAGAGCACGGAAGAAACAAAAGTAGAGTGGATAAAAAATGCGGATGATTTTCTGGACTGGATGACGGTCCACCAAAGCTATTCGGCAGTTTTCAAAAAGGATGCGGCGGCTGTGCTGTTCTATGTAGAGCAGATGCAGTACGAGATTGGCAGTCGGGACGGGGAACTTGTACGGCGGAAAATTGGAAAAGAGGAAGTAGAGTCATACCGGTATGAGGATTTGATTGATGATGTAGATATCTGGATTTTTGGAAAAATATTGGAATTGAATGGGCTTCGAGATGATTGTCGTAATGACATTGAGCGGGCTGTCCATGAAAGTGAATATCAGAAGCTGAAGGAGGATGAGCGGCGTGTCGGAAAACTGTACGAGAAGACTTGTTACGGGAAGGCAGTAGATGTCTTAGCGGAGCGGTTGGCAGAAAAACTGTTTGATAATATCCTGAAGGGCAAGTATAAGCAGGAAATTCAGGATATAGCAGAGAAAATCTGCAGTTTTGCGGAAGAGGAAAAGAAGTATGGCCGCTAAATGGGTGCGGAAAACCGTACGATTAACGGAGATGGAAGCGAGGCTTTTGGCAGAAAGAGCTGCCGAGAGCGGGTTACCGGAAAATCAGTACATTCGTTTCCAGATACGGCAAAGACCGTCAGATTATCCGGCGGTGCAAAAATTGTTAAAAGAGCTGATCAATGAGATAAACCGGATAGGGAACAATATCAACCAGATTGTTCACGGAAATCACATGGATTTTTATACAGAAGCAGACAAAGAACAGCTTTCGGCTTATATGAGGCGGCTGAATCTGTCCATGCGTGAGGTGATAGAGAAAATTGGCAATCAGTAAAATTACCTGTATGAAAGATTGCGGAAAGAGTTATCACGGAAAACATTTGAGGGCAGCTCTTGCATATATCACAGTCCCGGAAAAGACACAGCAAGGGAGGCTGGTGGCAGGTATAAATTGCGTACCGGAATTTGCTTTTGAGCAGATGAAGGAGACAAAACGGAAATACGGGAAGTTAGACAAGCGGCAGGGATATCATTTGGTCTTATCCTTCAAAGAAAATGAGGTCACCCCGGACACCGCCATGGAATTAACTTCCCGCTTCGTAAAGGAATACCTCGGCAGCGAATACGAGGCCGTCTACGCCGTCCACGACAACACCCGGCATATCCACGCCCATATCGTATTCAACAGTGTGAGCTTCCTAACCGGGAAAAAGTACCGCTATGAAAAAGGTGACTGGGCCAGGGAGATACAGCCTATCACCAACCGACTCTGTCAAGAGTATGGTCTGTCCACAATCGAAATTGAGGACGATAAGCTGAATCAGGATGTGGAATACCGGGAAACCCGGAAAGAGCAGGCAATTCAGCATGTCTGGAATTCGGCTATCCGGCGGGATCTGGATGCTTGTATCATTCTGTCGGCCACGTATGAGGAGTTTCAGCAGAAGCTTACAGAACGGGGCTATGAGTGTAAAGAAAGCAAGTATCTGGCTATCCGTCCGCCGGGCATGAAGCGGTTCCGCAGGACGCAGCGACTGGGAGAAGATTATACGATAGAACGGATACAGGAGAGAATTGAGACCGAAACTTTGCGGTCAGCCGCTAAGGCAGGCCTGGGTCGTGCCCCGCGGATCGTGGGCGGCAGTGTCCGTAGACACCAGAGGGCGAAACTGACGGGTCTGCAGAAGCGGTACTTTGCCCGCCTGTACAGGACCGGCAAGCTGAAAAGGCGGCCATACAGTCAGGCGTGGAGATACCGGGATGATATCCGGAAAATGAAAAAACTCCAGAATCAATATCTATTTTTGGCCAGAGAGGACATCACGACGGTTCCGGAGCTTCAGAATGCCGTACAGACTCTGACTGCCAGACAAAAGGAAGCGGCCAGGGAGAAAAGCCGTCTGGGAAAACAGAAACACCGTTTTCAGGAACTGTTTGAATTGGCGGCAAAGATGGAGGAGCTGGAAGCAGCGTTTCATTCCTATGAGCGTGGCGATTCCTTTTTTACGGAAGAGCATCAGGATTATGAGGCGCGCCAGAAGGACTTGGCGGAAAAGGGATATACCTACGAGGAAATCTGCGCGGTCAGGGAGCGGATTACCCGGGAGTATGCGGAAGCGACTTCCCGGGAACGGCAGCTCTACAGGGAACTGAAAACCGGAAAAGGACTGTTAAAAGAAATGGAAACAGAGGATAAAACACAGAGACAGACAAAGGGGGAAATAGATGGAACAGAACGAAGAGAAGAGCAGGAAACTCAGCGCCAGGGAGATCGAGGCGTATCTGCAGAAAATGAAAAAATCACATTATAGTGGTGATGTGATGGAGCTGGTGAAGGATGATCTGGAGTATGGCCTGAGCCCGGCCCAAGTGGAGAGCTATCTGAACCGGGCCGATTTTTCGTCTCGACAGAAAAAACTATATTCCGAGGCGCTCCGGGATAACTTCCCGAAGGAAGTGTTGGAAATTGCGTTCGCCCGTGGCCTGAAGGTTCAGCAGATGCAGGTGGCCTGTGGGTATGTCCGGAAGGGAATCTCAGAAGACGCACTCAGGGAAGTCCTCAGCGAAGAACGCAGTGCAAAAGAAATGAGTGACATGATGCAGGATATCTTAAACCGTCAGGAGGAAGACGCGGCTGTCCCGGTAACGGAGCTTTCGGATAGCCTGCAGGAGCAACTGGATGAGGCGCTACAGCAGAAAGAATATCTGGAACAGCAGATAGCGGCGAAGGAAAAAGAGATTCAGGAGGGGCTTGCGAAAGTGGCCAGCCAGCGAGGCATCATCGAGGAGCAGGCAGCCCGGATTCGGGAACTGGAGGAGCGACTGGAAAAGCGTCCGGCCCGCCCGCAGGTGTCCTACGAAGTGCAGGTGCCGATGGAGCAGGGAAAGCCGCCTGTACAGATACCGGTAGAGGTGGAACGAAAGAGAAGCAATGATGTCGGTAGATTCAAGATGTTGTTTGAAAAAAGGAAAGCCAGGACCGACATGGTAAAGCTGGTGTCCCAGGCCGATTTGTCGGAGGGACAGCTTGCGGCGATCCTTGCGGGAATGGAGCAGGGCCTTACCCAGGAGCAGCTTACAGAGCTGGTACACTGCGGAGCTACCCCGGAGAAGATGCAGATTATTGTGGAAATTGCCGTGCTGGAGAACAGCATGAGAAGAGAGGAGGCGTGAGATGGCGGAAGAGATTCAGGAGGCGATCCAGATTATCCGGGTAGCCTATGACGGCGTGGAGATCTGCATGAAAGCAGGTTCCAGTGGTCTGAAAGCGCTGCAGCAGATCGTGCAGCTCTTCAAATATCTGCTTGACCAGGAGAAGCTGAGCGGAAAAACCAGTATGAAAAAGCTTCTGATGCGGGGCGGTGATCTGCAGGTTTTAAAGTTTCCGGAACAGGATTTGAAACGGATCGAAAAGGCCGCAAAGAAATACGGGATTCTGTATACGAGACTGCCGGATATCAATGCAAAGGATGGATATGCAGAGATTCTGTTCCATTCGGAAGCAGTCCCACGGGTCAATTTGTTGATTGAAAAGCTGAAATCCGGAAAGATAGCGACAATAGAGGATTACCTGAACAACGGGGTAGAGGAAGAAATGGAGAAGCTGCCCGGTTTTTTAAAGGAACGGCTGCCCGGCGGTAATTACAGGGAAGAAGAGTTGGAGGAACTGCAGGAGCTGGCGGCCCGGATACAGGCGAACGCAATCCGAAAGGATACGCCCTGCGTCGCGATCACACTGGATCAATCGCTCATCGCAGAGGAGACAGCAGAGCGGATAAAAACCAGAATTCCCGGCACCTGGGGCGAGCATATCCGGTATCTGTGGATTGATAAGGCAGATATGGTGAAAATCCACGGCGGGAAGACAATGCTGACATTTCTTGATCCGGAAAAAGACTATACCATCGTTGGAAAAGAGGAAAAGCTGAGGGAGCAGATCCGGGGAGCCGAACTGTATGAGAAGCATTATGATCCGGTAGAAAAGGAATTACGAAAGAAGGCGGAGACGACTGAGAAACAGCAAACGAAAAATGAAAGAGCGAAGAATTGGAAGAAATCCGGAGAGACCGGCGCGAAAAACAGTAGAAAAACTGGCAGGAAAAAAGGCAGGTGATGAAAACGTATGCAGACGGGAAAGAAGAAGCCCGCCCTTCCGTGGCTGCTTGCTGGTGCAGTGCTGGCCGGATATCTGGGCTACATGCTTGGCGGAATCTGGAAGGAAGGAATAACCTATGAGGAGTTCATGGAGCGCTTGAGCGCAGTCTGTGAAAGACCCCTAGCCAATAATTGGAGCGCCTATTCGCTGAAACTGATTGCTTTTGCGGAGCTGATATATGCGATGGCAATGCTCATGTACTACACCAGTGGACGGAACCTTATGCCCGGTAAGGAGCATGGTACAGCACGTCTAGAGTCTCCGGCGCAGGCCGCCCGGCTTCTGGAGGATAAAGACCCGGAAAGAAACCGGATCTTGAGTAAAAATGTCCGTATGTCTATGGATTTCCGGAAACTAAAACTCAACGGGAATATCCTGATCTGCGGAGGCTCAGGAGCCGGAAAGACCTTTTACTTTGTAAAGCCCAACCTGATGCAGCTCCCCAGGAACTGCTCCTTTATCTGTACCGATCCGAAGGGAGAGATCCTGCGAAGCTGCGGACAGATGCTAAAGGACAACGGCTATCAGGTGAAGGTCATCAACCTGTTGGAGATGGAAAAATCAGATTGCTATAATCCATTCCGTTATATCCGTGAAGAAACAGATGTAGTGAAGCTGATTACGAACCTGATTGCCAATACTACACCAAAGGGAGCCAATTCTTCCGATCCGTTCTGGGAGAAAGCAGAGAGTATGTTGCTGCAGGCTCTCTTTTATTATGTCTGGCTGGAGGAACCGGACGCCACAAAGAACATGGGAACCGTGATGAAGCTTTTGGGAGAAGCGGAGGTAACGGAGCGGAACAAGCCGTCTAAGCTGGATCTGCGGATGCAGAAGCTGGCAGAGCGCTCTAAGCTGGGGGAGCAGCACCCGGCCATTGTCCAGTATAACAAGTGTATGCGGGGAGCCGGGGATACGGTGCGGAGCATTATCATCAGCGCCAATTCTCGCTTGGCCTATCTGGAAAATCAGAAGGTACTGCGGCTGTTGTCCAGGGATGATATGAATCTGGCGGAGCTTGGGACCGGCGTCAACCGGGACGAAAAGACTCGGACAGCACTTTTCTGTGTCATCCCGGATTCCGATAAGTCCTATAACTTCATTATCGGTATGCTTTACACCCAGATCTTTCAGGAACTATACTATCAGGCCGACTTTGAGTACGGCGGGCGGCTGCCGATTCATGTGACCTTTATGCTGGACGAGTTTGCGAATGTGGCACTGCCGGATGATTTTTGTTCCCTGCTTTCCACCATGCGAAGCAGGGAGATCAGCAGCATTATCATCATCCAGAATTTCGCGCAGCTTAAAGCGCTGTTCAAGGATACCTGGGAGACGATACCCGGAAACTGCGATACGTTTATTTATCTGGGCGGCAATGAGCAGAGTACCCACAAATATGTGTCGGAGCTTCTGGGTAAAAGTACCATTGACAAGAAGTCCACGGGAGAAACAAAAGGGCGGCAGGGCAGCTCCAGCCGAAACTACGATGTTCTTGGGCGGGAGCTTCTGACGCCGGATGAGGTACGGAAGCTGGATAACAAGAAATGTATTCTCTTTATCCGTGGCTTGAATCCGGTTCTGGATGATAAATACGTTCCGTTTTCCCATGCAAGGTTTCGCGAGACGGCAGACGGAGGCGGGGCTGCTTATGAGCATGAGCCAAAGGAGAACCGGAAGCCCTATGAGCTGTTGAATAAAAAGGCAATGAGCTATTACGAGAAGCAAAAGAAAGCGGGAGCGCCGGTTTATATCAATACGGTGACCTATGAGGCGTTTATGCAGCTGGGTGATGATGGGCAAAGGGAAAACCAAAGCGCAGACGGGCATAAGGGCCAGAAGGGACAAAACCGACAGAAAGCCAGGGAAAATCAAGCGGATACTATCGAAGTCCGGATCGCAAGGTGGGACTATTCTGCTGAGCAGATCGAAGAGTTGAAAAAAGCAATCCAGGCAGGGATTCCAAAAGAGAAACTACTGGAAATATTCTATCCGGATGTACGCGTGGAAGAAATGCGAACCTTTCGGATGGCTTACAAGAAAGGAATGAAGAACGATTGAATAAAAGAAAAGAGAGAAATATGAGAAAAAAGGTGCTGACGGTAACGGCCATTGTGTCCGGGATCTATGTGGCGGCCCGGTGGGTGATCACCAGCCACGCTGCAGGCACGGAGGTGGTGACGCAGCCGCTGGACAACCTGAAGACACTGGTGATCGCCGTGATCGGGGCGGTGGGCCTGATTATTCTGGCAAAGAACATCATGGAGTTTGCCCAGGCATATCAGAATCAGGATTCCTCGTCCATGAACTCGGCGCTGAAGGGAATCGTGGCGGGAACGATTATGGCGATGATTTCGCCGGTACTTTCCTTCCTTGGATTCTGAAATTGGATTCCAATAGAAGAGAAAAGGGAAAGAGAGGTGAGAACAGGATATGGATGTATTTAAGCTGGGGGACAAAATTCTGGACTTGCTGGAAATGGTATTCGGTTTCTGGAACAATCAGATCGGCATGATTTTCGCACTGCTGGGTCAGTCCCCGACCACCTTCAAGGGTGGCGGCCCGTGGAAGGTCATTATGGATATTGAACCTACTTTTGTAGCAGTTGGGTCGTCCTTAGTGGTCTTATTTTTCGTGATTGGCTTCTGCTCGGAGAGTGTGGATGTCAAAGAGGAGCTTCGATTTGAGGCGATCCTTCGGATGCTGATGCGGCTGGGAATAGCGGAATGGCTGGTGACGAAAAATGTAACAATAATGCGGGCCTTCTTCACGTCGGTGGGCAGGCTGGTGGGGCTCTTGTCAGCGGGCGAGAGCACCACATTGACAATTAACGCAGAACAGGCGGAGATTATCAAGGGACTGGGCTTTGGTGAGAGCCTGATTATGCTGATTTTGGCGGCGCTTTTGTCCATCATCGTGATTATCTGTGGTTTTTTTATGGTGTATACGGTGTATTTCCGTTTCCTGAAAATTTTGGTTCTGGTGCCTTTCGGGGCGCTGGCCTTTTCGACTACGGGCGGTAACCGGATGGTGAGCAGCACGGCGGTATCCTACAGTAAATACTTTTTATCGGTGTTATTGGAAGCAGTGACTATGGCCCTTGCGATTATCGTCTGCAACGCATTTATCAATGCAGGGCTGCCTTCC
>USDU01000051.1 GCA_900553635.1 uncultured Lachnospiraceae bacterium
TAAGTAAAAACATAGTCTAAGACAGGCGGCCAGCCGCCTGCTCTTGACATGCCTGACAGTAACTGTTATATATAAAACAAGGGTGAAAAGCCTGATTTGTAAGCTTCTCACCCTTCATTATCATAGAAGAATCTAATTTACAGAGATTTTCTCATAGTCTCTTTTCCGGCATTTTGCACACCCGGCTTATTCGCACCCGATCGGCAAACTCGGCCCTAAAGGGCCTAGAACAGTGCCTCCTTCGGCTGCTGCCAGGGCGTACAAAACGCTCGGAAAATTCACGAACGCCGCCGCAGGGGGGAACCCATTCCCTTTCCCGGGCTGTTTTTCTAAAATCTTCTAAGCTTCTAAGCTCTCCTTCAGCTCTCGCTCCATCTCCCTGCAGGCAATGTCCAGATCTGGATCCAGACTGAAAAGGCCAGCGTTGCCGACAATCAGGATGTATCTGTGTATTACCGAAAATTCTTGAGCGGACCCGGTGCAAATGTCATATTTTTACAGAAATGGCCATCCATAATATCCACGTGGTAGAGTTTCACATAGTGATCCATGATCTCAAACTGTTCTTTCATTTTCCCAGATTCATACACATCAGTGATGGTGCAAATATTGCCATTGTTTTCTCCTGTTTTTATATTCCTTATCCATCCTCAAAAGCAGGTAACTGACTGTTATCAATCAGATCAATCCTGTCATAAACCCAATTCATGTGCAGCATCTTATAAATTAGACTAAATTTCGGATTTTCCTTTACTTTTTTAACATTTTCCACGTTACTTATAAGGTAATTCAAATGACGGTACACATTGCTCCTGTATACAAAATCCTCATTAGAAAAATTAATAAAAATAATCACAGAGACCCGCTCGGTTCTCCATTTCATCGGTTGTTTCAGAAATGTAAAATGAATAAATGGTCGCACAAAAGAATCACTACCCCGCACCAGACAAATTCCATTTTCTATTTCTTGTCCATATGTCTCTATGCTTTTATAAAGTTTCCCTGCTTCTTCCAAGTCCAATGTACAGCTATCGCATAAATGATTAAAAAGTTTTTCATAGTATATGGAACGTTCTTTCACACCATCCAATTCCAATACCCAGTTTTCATCAATAATCTCATCAATATTAAAACTACCCTGCGGTATTTCTGTAATTGCCTGGTATATATTCATTATATTCGAAAATATATTTTGCCCTACACGTACCTGTCTTACATAAGATGCTGCCTCCTCAACCATTATGGTGCTTACCACAATTTCATTTCCTGTAAATTTCATTTGTTTTATCTGGGAGCGCGAACAAACATCAACACTGTCAACCAATCCCCCAAACGCTGTTTTGACGTGGTTAACAAAAAATGCATTTTCTATCCACGTTCCATCATTTACAAGCAATATTTTCTTTTTGGAAGCATAGTCTTCCATCCCTATAGAAAACAGTAACGCAAGCGCTCCTATCTCCTGTTCATTTAAATTACTTTCCGGCAACGCTTTTACCGCTTCATTTACAACATCTACCGCTATGGCCTGGTGACAAAATATATTCTTCAATGTCGGCACATCTTCATAAAGCTTTAGCTTTTCTCTCCAGAACATTCCCGTCAGATGACCCGCCAACATTTCCAGCATTCTTCCCCAATTTTTGAACTTTATCTGAAATTTGTCGTTGATTTTATTCATCATTTGTAAAGCTATATCATACATCTCTTTTGATATTTCATATGCCTCGTATTTTTTCTTACAGCAGATGATGCCCGCCAATAGTTTAACCCGATGTTTTCCCTTTTCTTCAAACACATCATCCGATATCTTACAAATTTTGTCAGCAAATCTGTATTCTGTTCCTAACGTTATTTCTATCTCCGGCTCTTCACTCGTTTCATCATTTATAAAATCAAGGCTTAGATAATCCGTCAAAAAAACTATCGCATTATCTGTTAACTTAATTTGATGTCTCTCCGCTTCTTCTGAAATATTATTTTTCAGTTCGGTTTTCTTTCTCTGCAGTTCCCGCAAGTCCATATGTAACTTTTGCGCTATACTCTCTTCATTTAAAAAAAGACATATGCAATTTCTTTTGGCCACCTCTGTGCCAAGAATATAATATCCTTTATAAGGTGCTGCGCACAATTTTATCCCAAATTTACCCAGCTGCGTCTCCAAGTATCTCACGTCCTGCCGGATAGTATTTGCACTGATAAACAATTCTTCCGACAGTTTTTCCAATGTAATCCGCTTTTCACCAAATAAAAGTCGCTTCAAAATAGCTTGTCTTCTCTTTTTCGCTGTATCATATGGAACAGCCATCATTTGTTTTCGTTCTTTTTGAATAATACTTTTCAAAAATGTATAGTTTTTATGATTTTCTACCTTCAGCCGATAACCCAGGCCACTTTTAGACTCAAGACAGACATTGAATTTCTTCAATGTCTGTCTCAATTCTTTCATGTCCATTTTTACTGTTCTGCCAGAATATTTTATACGTCTAGATAACTCCATTGAGCTAATATAGTCCGTCTGTTCTAACAGAATTTCCAGGTAATCCAACTGTCTGTTTGTTAAGAAGAATTCCTGTTTCATTTTCTCAGTCCATTTTTACATGTACAATCTGTTCTTTTGCTTTTTCTACCAGCGTGTCCAAATCTTTTTCCGTTGCATTTCCCATCACCGCTTCCAAAATCAACGGCAGATTAATTCCGGCAACCACATGTATCCTTTCATTCTCTTGAATCAATTCCAGCGCTTCCTGGCACACGCTGCCGCCAAATACATCTGCAAAAATAATAATTTCTTCCTCTGGAAATTTCTCTATTAATTTATAAAGATTTTCTGGAAATTCTTCCTCACAGTACGCGCAGATTGCATAAAGTTCCTTATATTGTGTAAGCATTTCAACCGTATCTTGAAATCCAGATGCAAGTTTTCCATGCGAAGCTACTATATATTTCACATCTCACTCCTCTATTCTTGTTCCTAATTCTTTTCCCGCCGTGTCATAATGCGCAACAATTGTACTTAAGCCAAGGCTTTCTGCTATCATATAAGACATAACCTGAAATGGAATATGGTTCTCTATTGCGGAAAGATACGGATAGCAAACCTGTTTCCAGGAGATGGCTTTCTCATCCCGTAATTCGCAATTAGAATCACATAAAACAAAACAACCTTCGCTTCGTTCACGACACCATTTTACCAGACGACTCATTCTTTCCATTTCCTGCGGAATCGACGGTGTATAAATAAAAAATTGAACACTTTCATTTGTCACTATCTGGTTTTTTCCATGCATGTATTCCTCGCACTCATATCCTACACACATCTTCAACGAAGTTTCCAATATTTTCAAAGAGCCTTCCAGTGCTGTACCATAATTTTCCCCATATCCAATTACAACCGCATTGGGCTCTTTTAAAAGATATTTTTTATTTGTTTCATACCATTTTAGTGTAGCATCTACTGCGCGCAAGCAAGCCTGGGGGAGCTCAGAAAATTTTTCGCAATATTCTTCATAAACCTGCTCCGTCATTTTTCCAGTTTCATGTGCAGCCTCTATTACCGCCAGCATCAGAGTTGTCACAGACGTAATATGCCCTTTTGTTTCCGGGAAGCTTTCTTCTTCTCCGGAATCTTTTTTTATTACAATATCGCAAATCTCAGCCAGTTTTCCCTCTTCGCGAAGTGTAATACACATGCTCGGAATTCCCAATTCTTTTGCTCGCAGAGCAGCATAATAGGGACCGCTGGTTCTTCCGGATTGCGCCGGGCATATCAAGAACATTTCTTCTTTTTTATATACGCCATTCACATTATATGCCCCATGATAATTGAAAAGGGTAGGCGTTTCTGTCGACACTTCTATTTGCAGCAATTGTTCTATCATGGGTTTTAAAATGACGCTCACATGATACGGTGAACCATGTCCGCTAAAATAAATCCTTTTTACCGGATACTTTTTCAAGTGCTCTACAAAGGGTTTTACAATCTGCTTTCTGTTTTTTAAAAGCCTGTCAATAATTTCTGTCTGTTCTCTGATGTAATCCATCATAATGTCATTCTTCATAATCGTTTCCTCTGTACCCGATTTCCTTTATACTAAAATTCCAAAAGCTCCACAAAGAAGTCCTATTGCCACCAAGCAAATAATAACAATTGCCGCCTTTACATTTTTCTTACGCATAAGCCATGCAATAATCAGTGTCAATGCCAGCGCCGGTAATTTCAGAAGAATATCATCAAATATACTCTGTAATGACACTACAGACTCTCCGATTGTCATCTGTAAACCAAATGTCATGTTGATATATCCTGCCGTCATTGCGCCTACCACTGTCAGTCCTAAAACATATGCCGCTTCCGTAAGTCGCTGAAACAGTCCGTCCTGTCCGAGAATATTCATAAAATTCTCTCCAAGTTTATATCCAAGGGTCACTCCAAACCAATGAGTCAGAATATTCGGGACATTATAAAGTATAACAAATACAATGGGACCAAGAACATTTCCTTCCATGCACAGCGTTGCTCCAACAGAAGCTGATACTACACGAAAACATCCCCAGAAAAATGTATCTCCTATTGCCGACATCGGACCCATCAGAGCTGATTTAACTGCACTGATTGCCGGCCCAAGATTTTTCTCTTTACTGTTTGCGTTCTTCTCTTCCATGGCCAGAACCACACCCACAGGGAAACTGACTACCTGAGAAGTGCAGTTAAAAAACTCCGTATGTCTTTTACATGCTTCACAATAAGCATCCTTGTCATCCTGATAAAGCTTTTTCAGCACTTTTGTCAGAGAAAATTCAAATCCGAGCGCCTGCTGTCTCTCTGCGTTGTAAGAAGCCTCATGACAAAATGTTCTCCAGAACACAGAAATTATATCTTTCTTATTAATCTTTTTTGCCGGATCGATTTCCCCTACTATCTGTTCCTCTACTTCCATTATTCCATTGTCATCATCATCACCGAATAAATCATCCTCTTCTTGCACTGATTCTTTCCCCTCAGACAGGAAAAAATAAATAACTGCAGCCGCTCCTGCAATAACTGTAATAGCCATTACCGGCATTTCCAGATATACTGCTAAAATAAATCCTATAAACATAAACGCCACAAACCGTTTATCCCACATGATATTTAACAGCATAGCAAAACCCAATGCCGGTAACAATCCACTCACTACATTCAGACCGTTCATGATTCCTTCCGGGCAACTGTCTACTAATCTGGAAACCGCATCAGTACCTATCGCAATTGTAATAAATACGACTGAACTGGTAATAAACGCTTTCACAAAACCTGCACCCAAATGAATTGCATTTATTTTTCCAACCTCACCTTTTTCTGCATACTCGTCACATTTATGCATCAGGAAACTAATTGCAACCTCGATTGCCGTTGCAAGGTACGCACAAAGCATACCTGCCGGAATTGAAATTGCCAATGCTACAGAAGCATCTGAATTACTCAAAATAGCAAACGCCGTTCCGATAATTGCGCCCGCTGTAACATCTGACGGCATAGATAAGCCCAGATACATAACACCCATCCATGTCAGTTCCAACGTTCCCGCCATAACCAAACCCATCTGTAAATCTCCAAGCACAAGGCCTGTCAATGTCGCTGTAACCAGCGGACGATTCAACATGGAATCTCCAAAAAATTTGTTACTGCAATACCCAAAATACGCTACCAAGCTCAACAGCAAAGCTTCTACTATCATAATTTTTCTCCCTAGTTAATATATTTTGTAATATCTACTGCCTTTTCCCCCGGAACTGTATAGCATTCCACTTTCGCCCCCAGTTCGATCATCTCTTTAAAATTCTCAACATCTTTGTCATCAACCGCCAGATATTTAGTCAGTAACCGTTTCCCCGGCAAAGTTTTCATTAAAGCCGCATTTACATTCCGAAGCCCCGGAACCCGTCTCACAAGCTCCAATGCATCTTTTGTGTTTTCCACAATCAACTCAATCACAAATTTCGAAGCCTTTGGACCGTTCAAAAAGGCCACTGCCTTATCCATAGACACGATTTCTGTTCTTACGGTTTTCGGAGCTGCCATTTTAATTGCACTAACCTGCACCTTGTTTCCCGCAACTGCATCTCCTACAACCAAAATCATTGTTGCATTTGTCGCCTGTTGCCACAAAACGCCCGTTTGCCAATGCAATAAACGGTAATCAATTCGGAATAATTTAACATTTTCCATCTTTCTTCCCCCTTTTCATTCGTTAATTTGTTTATTTCTTATTGTCTATATTTTATCTTTTTGTTACTTTTAACAAAATAACTAGTTTTGCACCATGGTTCGTGCAATTTGCGATATGCATTTTAATAAAAGCTGTGGTATCTCCATCCAGATCTACCCACAGCTTTCATTTTACTCTGATCTTGCTTATTACGATTTACAAATTCTCTTCCAGTCCCGCTCTCCCTCTTCAATGCGACTAAGGTAGGTCTTCAACTTTTTTACCTTATATCAGCTTCTCCGGATTCAGGCACTCAAGCTCCGGCACGACAAAACGGCCGTCCTTCCGGATCAGGCGGTCATCGAACCAGATCTCGCCGCCCCCAAATTCTTCCCGCTGAATCAGCACCAGATCCCAGTGAATGGCGCTGACGTTGCCGTTGGGCGCTTCGTCGTAGCAGTTGCCTGGAGTCAGGTGAATGGAACCCATGATTTTCTCATCAAACAAGATATCTTTCATGGGCTGAAGGATATAGGGATTCACGCCGATGGCAAATTCACCCACGTAGCGGGCGCCTTCGTCGGTATCCAGAATTTCATTCAGGCGCTCGGTGTTGTTCGCGGTAGCGTTCACGATTTTGCCGTTCCGGAACTCCAGGCGGATGTTCTCGAAGGTGGTGCCCTGGCAGATGGACGGGGTGTTGTAGGTGATGACGCCGTTAATGGAATCGCGCACCGGAGCGGTGTAAACCTCGCCGTCCGGGATGTTCATCTGTCCGTCGCAGGCGATGGCCGGAATGTCCTTGATAGAGAAGGTCAGGTCGGTATCCTTCGCCGTCAGACGCACCTTGTCGGTGCGGTTCATCAGCTCTACCAACGGCTTCATGGCCTCACTCATCTTCGAATAGTCCAGGTTGCAGACATCGAAATAGAAGTCCTCGAAGGCTTCGGTGCTGGTGCCGGAGAGCTGGGCCATGGAATCGTTCGGATAGCGCAGAACCACCCACCGTGTCTTCGGCACCCGGATATTGTGATGAACCGGCGTGGCATACAGAGTCTCATAAAGATGCATTTTCTCCGAAGGGACATCGGAATACTCTGACACATTGTCGCCGCCGCGCACACCGATGTAGCAGTCCATCTTCGACATTTCTGCCGCGTCGATTTCAGCCATCAGGCGAAGCTGTTCTTCCGTGCAGCCCAGCAGCATTTCCCGCTGTACCTTCGGGTTCGTGTAGTGGGGGAAGGGCTGTCCGCCTGCTGCGTACACTTCTTTGATAATCTGCCGCGCCAGATCTTCGGTGGATGGGCCGGTGTAGTGGACATATACCTTATCGCCCGGTTTTACCTTGCAGGAATAATGTACCAGATTTTTTGCTAAGGTTCGGATTCTCTTATCCATAATCATTTTCCTCCTGATATCATAAAGTTTCAAAAGTCTTGTATTCGCAACGAGTAAAATACGCTTCGCGAATTTTACTCGTTATCGCGGCATCTACGTTCCACTTCGGTCAGTGCTGAACAAGCGCCACTGGCGCTTAGCACCGTCAAGGTCTCGTGCAAGCACGGACTTTGACTCGTTGCTCGCGTAAAACGGGAGCCCGCTTTCTGCGCACTCCCGTCTGTCTCGCTTTTACTGTCCACTCTACGCAGCAATTTTTAGTTTTCTGTCTCCGGCAGACACACCAGGAACAAATTACCCAAATCGGCGAACTGCTGGGTACTGTCATTCATGCCGCGCTTGCTGCTTTCACCGGTCAGCGGGTCGGTGACGATGATATTCTGCGGGTCATAGCCGGTAATCAGCTCTGCATTGCTTCCGCCCTCCAACGCCAGTACCGGATAGCCCCGGCTCACATAGCAGAGTACCATGCTCACGGAGCAGCCGGACAGATCGAGCACCCGGTCTCCGGTCTGTTCCGTCAGAATCTCATAGGGCGTATAGCCCTGGGCCAGGTATGCGCCCACGTCGCTGTAGGTCTTCTGGGCGCCCAGCAGAATCTCCAGCGCCGCCTGCAGTGCGGATTCGCCGTCCTTCTGCTGCGGATTGCTCATGGTTCCCAGATCGGTCCGGGTCTTCCGGCCGCCCCGGGTCCACAGGACATTTTGCTGCCGGTCCACGACAACGCCCATATTTTCATTGGCGGTCCGCACAGCCTCATTGGCTCCTGTAAATGCGCCTCCGAAGGTGCCGTCAAAATTGTATACATAGTAACGCAGGTCGGTTGTCTCATTTCCCAGGGCAATGGTTCTGCTGCCCTCGTAGACCACCTGCTTCGGCATCAGGATGCGAAGCTTTCCGCTGCCTCTGGTGCCTGACAGCGCGAAATAGTATTCCTGCTTCTTGGGCTCGCCGGACTTCGTCTCTAAGGATATCTTTTCCACAATCTCCGTGGTTTTATTCGTGATGGGCTCCGGATCCGCCTCCACGTAGCTGCCGTCCGCGCTCCGCTGCACACAGTTCAGGGAAATGCGGTTGCTCTCGATGGAAATGTCGGTCACATATTTGCCCTGGGATTCGTAGTCGAATTCCCGGACCAGCTCGCCCTGCTCATTTTCAATGACGATGCGGCCCATAGGGAACAGCTCATTGCCGGTCAGCCCCTTCTGTACGTCGCTCTGACGGGCCTCTCCATAGATAAAATCAGTTCCCATGAAGCCCAGCGCCCGGATATAATAGCCATCATCCGCCTGTACCTCCCGGCTCTTGCCGGTGTCCAGATTCAGCACGGCCACGTTCCGGGAGGCATACAGGGAATTCTCCTTATGCCAGGCCGCCAGATGGCCGTCCTCAGAAACCATGCCGCTGCCTGAGGCGATGCCGTCCGCCACAGTCTCATACTCCATGGTGTTCAAATCGATGCGATTCACTGCACCATCCAGGAAAATGTAGAACTGACCGTCGTCATTCACATAGGCCATTTCCCCGAGCTTGGACTGAAGCACCGCGAAGGACTCCCGGCTCTCGATAAAAACCCGCTCCTCCACGGAATTGGTCAGCGCGTCGTAGGTGTACAGGGCCACGCCGGTCTCGCCCTCGTGGGTGCCCCGGTTCATATAGCCGTACACTAGGAAATCCATGCTACCGGATTCATCCACCTTCAGGATACGGATGGCGTGCTCGTCATAAGAGCCCCGGAGGTCACTGCCCTCCCGGAAGCCGAAAACCAGGGACAGCTTGTTCTGGGCCACATCGTAGCACCATAGTTCACCGTTCTGGACGAAGCCAACGATATTTTCCTCGTCATTTTTCCGGTATTCCACCGCCGTATCCAGGATGCCCAGCTCCACGCCCTTTTTCGTGAAAATGTCCAGGGCGGGGTCAAAAACGCGGTCCACCTTCCGGTCGTAATTCAGCAGATACATGCGCTGTGAGGTATAGCGCACCCGATAGGATTCGGTCACCTCGTAGGTTTCGGTCTCCTCCGCGTCGTTGACATAGGTCAACGGATATTCCAGACGCACGGACGTCACCGAGTTGTCTGCCTCAGTCACATAGGTGCGGACGTCTGTTGTGTCCGGCTCCTGCACATCCATGTCGCCCCAGATGAGCTGCTTATATTTGGAATGAATCGACACATGGGCCAGGGATTTATTGCTGATGCTGTCGTCGGATTCCAGATACTGGGCGATGCTGACGGTATTATTTTTGTCGAAAAGGGCGCTGTGAATCTCGTCCACAAAAGCCAGGCATTCGTCCAGATGGTTGTCATTCAGTTTTTTCACATGTGTGTAATAATAGGCCTCCTGCTCCTTCTCAAGACCCAGGCGGATGACCAGAAGGTATTCCCCGCCGTCGTCCAGCAAATCCTTCAGCTTCAGATCCACGGTCAGCATCCGACCCTCGCGGCTGTAATCCGTCAGCTCGCCGTCCTCGATCAGGCGGGTGGTGTCAACACTTCGCACCTCGTAATAGATGTTCTGCACCTTCGCGTCCGGATACTCCACCCGGAAGCTGACGGTCCGATCACTCGGCAGCGGATAAACCGCATCGCGGATGGTGGCGGCGTCCATGCTTTTCGTGTAGCCATGGAGCAGGTTCAGGTCCCGGCCCTGGCGTTCCATGTAGATCAGCGGCAGGGTGGCTTCGGCCATCTCCGCAGTAGAATCTGTATTACCCGTCATCAGGAAATAACTCATACCGGCCACGCCCAGAAGGAAAGCCGCTGCAATGGTCGCAATTCTTATGACTAGCTTTTTCACCGGCTCTCTCCTTTCGCGTTTTCGGTATTTTTTCGTCTGGAACGATAGCTTTCCGCCGGGGATGTTCCTGCGCTCAGAAGCTTCTCCAGAGTAAGGTTTGCGCGCAGAGCTTCCGTGCAGGCCTCAAAGGCTACCGCAGACGCCTCCTCCGCCTTCTTTCCATTCTTCCGCTTCACCGCGCGGATCAGGATGTTCTTCGGCGTATGCTCCATGTCGATAAATTCCAGAATCTGGGTGTCGTAGCCCTGCTGCTCCAGAAGCTCGGCCCTGAGGCCGTCGGTAATCAGGGCGGACATACGCTCTTTCAGGAGGCCATACTTCAGCACCGGGGCCAGGATCTCATTTTCTATCTGCTTATTCAGTTCATGCTGACAGCAGGGGACGGAAAGGATGACGCTGGCGCCCCACCTGACCGCCTTGTACAGGGCGTAATCGGTGGCCGTATCGCAGGCATGCAGCGTCACGACCATGTCCACCCGGGAGCAGCCCTCGTATCCGGTGATGTCTCCCTGGAGAAATGTTAGTTTATCGTAACCATATTTACGGCTGAGCTCACTGCATTTACGGATGACATCTTCCTTCAGATCCAGACCGATGATCCGCACGTCCAGCCCCTGACATTCCCGCAGATAATAATAAATGGCGAAAGTCAGGTAGGATTTACCGCAGCCGAAATCGAGAATCGTCAGTTCCCGGTCTTTCGGCAATGCCGGGAGGATGTCTTCGACAAATTCTAGGAAGCGGTTAATCTGGCGGAATTTATCGTAACGGGCGTGGACGATCTTACCCTCGGGGGTCATGACGCCCAGGTCTACCAGAAAGGGCACCGGACGGCCCTCCTCCAGCAGGTATCTCTTCTTTTTATTATGGGCAAGCGCGGTCCGTTTTACTCCTGCGTCCTGCAGGGCTTCCGGCGCGGCTTTTCCGGCGGTTCCCCGCTTTTCCCTGACCGTGATTTTACCCTTCTTGCTCACCAGGGCTGTCACCTGGCCTGCGGCGGCCTGCAGCTGAAGCTGACAGAAGACATCCGTCATCAGTTCAGCGATTCGGTCTACCGCCTCCACCGGGGGCAGATTTTCGTGAAAGGCCTTGGGCCCGCGGAATGTCTCGAACTGGAATTTCAATTCGTTCCGCAGCAGCACCGGACGGACCCGGGTCTTCAGCTCTTCCCGCCCCTTTCTGGGGGCGCTTAAGGTGATGAGTTCCAGATTTTCATTTAAATATTTTTCCAATAATGCTTTTAATTCTTCCATATGTTATACTTATTTTATCCATTCATTTTTCAGGTTTCCATATCCTTCGGATATGCCGCTTCGCTTTGGATGCCATCCGGCAGGATATAATTCTCACGACATTATATCATAATCTATTTTTAAATACCATTGTAAAATGCGGCTGCCTGTGTTATGATAGGGATAGTTTCGCACTGCGAAGTTCTAAAGCCGTGGGATATATTCCCTGATTTTATATTTTTGAAATGAAAGAGGAGGAGTTACATTATGTTACAGCAGTTATCGATCTATGCGGAAAATAAGAAAGGCACCATGCAGAATATCACCGAGGTGCTGGCCGATGAGAATATCAATATCTGGGGTTCCTGCACCAACGACGGCGCAGAGTACGGCATCAATCGTATGGTTGTTTCTGACCCGCAGAGAGCCATGGAGGCCCTGGAAGCAGTCGGCTACCTGTGCAAGCTTACTTCCGTCATCGGCGTCGAAGTCGAAGACGAGGTTGGCAACCTGAACAAGCTCTTAAAGGCCCTGGCCGAGAGCAACATCAACATCAACTACATCTACCTGTCCTTCAACCGCGCCTCCGGCAAGCCGGTCCTGGTGTTCCAGACCGCGGACACGGCAGAAGTCGAAGTTTGTCTGAAGAATAAGGGATTTTCGGTGGTATAAATCAAATTAAAAGGGAAGCGTCAAAGAACCATTCATGTTCTTCACGCTTCCCTTTTTTCTGCTATGCTCTTTTCATGCGCGTTTCCACCTGCGCCAAAGTCGGCATCGCCGGAATTGCACCCTTTTTCTCCACGCAGAGACTGGCCACCGCATTGCCAAACCTGGCATATTCCACAAGTTCTTCCTTTGCAAGCTCCTGCAGCCGTTTTTCGGAAGTACTGATTTTATATAAAAATCCGCCCCAGAAGGAATCTCCGGCTCCGTTCGTATCGCCTATCCGCTCTGCCTGAAAGCCCGGAACCAGACTTCCGCCGTCTCTGCAATAAATATAGGCTCCATCCCCGCCCATTGTCACTGCGACCACCTTCACTCCCTGGCAACACAGAGCTTCCGCCGCCTTTTTCGCATCCTTCTCTCCTGTCAGGAGCTCCGTCTCTTCGTCTGAAATTTTCATCAGATCCACATACGGAATCAGGCTTCGCATCTGCCGCTTTGCCGTCTCTTCGTCCGGCCACAGGGACGCCCGGTAATTGGGATCATAGGAAATGAGGCTTCCCTTGTTCCGCGCCCTTTTCACTGCGTACAAGGTGGTGTCCCGCGCCGGCTGTGCTGTCAGGGACAGTGAACCCACATGGAAAATATTCGTTCGATCCAGCACGTCAATGTCTATCTCTTCTTTTCGTATCTCTGTATCTGCGCCCGGCTTTCTGGCAAAGGAGAAAGTACGCTCGCCATTTTCCTTTACATCCACAAAGGCCAGCGTGGTAAAATATTCCTTGTCCAAAATCAGGCCGGAGGTGTCCACCTGTTCTTTTTTCAATACCTCGCGCAAGAATTCTCCATGTGCGTCCTTTCCGGCCTTTCCAAGAAACGCTGTATGAGCTCCCAGCTTTCCGGCAGCCACAGCCACATTGGCCGGAGCGCCGCCTGGATTTCTGGCATACAGCATTTGTCCATCCTCATTTACTCCCTGGGAAGTAAAATCAATCAGAATCTCGCCGAACGTTGTAACGTCATAGATAGAACGGCAGACAGAGTCATTCGTATCCGCCAGAATACCCGCGTCCAAAAGCCGAAATAAGATGTTTTCGCACTCCGCCTCATTGTCCGTATGCACATGCAGCTCACCGGTACGGAAATCCGGCATACTTAAGACGCCCAGCATGGATTTGGCGTCCACCACATAGCGGCCGCTGCACAGCTCCGCGTCATAAGGAACAGATTCCGCAATGCTTACCAGCTTTCTCGCATTCTGCATGGTTCCCAGTATTACCTTTGCAATCATTATTTTCCTCCTATGCGAACAGGCTGATCACAATCGCGCAGACCAGACCGGTTACTCCTATAATCGTCTCCATCATGGTCCAGGATTTCAGGGTGGTCTTCTCATCCATTTCCAGTAATGACCCCACCAGCCAAAAACCGGAATCATTCACATGGCTGAATGCTGTTGCTCCT
>USDU01000052.1 GCA_900553635.1 uncultured Lachnospiraceae bacterium
ATACCATGTAACCATGCTCGTCTAACTGGCTGTAGGACATCTTCTGCAGGATAACATTCTTGAATGCCAGCTGCTTGTTACCGTTGCCCGGATCCAAATGCTTGGAGCCGTATTCGGAATACAGATAGGTGCCGCTCTCCGCATCGTAATCGAGCTGAGAGCCATTGTGCTTGAAGGGCAGGTCTACCAGTGTGCAATCCGTTCCGTCAAGCTCTATCGGTTTACTCTCGGAAGCAAACTGGAAATGTGCTTCTTTGGGAGCATATTCATTATAGCTACGGTCGATACTGGAGTTATTTTTGAAGTTCTTTGCCATATCACCGGTCAGAATATATTCGGTAAACTCACGGGGTTTTCCGTTCTTTACGCGGGAGAAGGTTCCGCTGAAATGATCCACATAGGGATTATTCAGGAATGTATTGATATAGAACGGGCCGCCGTCATGACATACGATGGCATTCCACTCCGGCGCGATCATCAGGTTGGTCGGACGTACGCTTCGTACGCTTCCCAGCTGCTTGATGCTGTCATAGTCTTTTACCAGAACCATGAAACGGGTGATATGGTCATTCAGAGTACTGTTCATCATCTCGTAGATAATGTCTGCCTGAGACAGTCCATAATGTGGAAGTGCGGTCTTCTCATTGTCAACCATAACAGCAATGGGACGCTGATCCTTCAGATCTTCGCTGATCCACTCATTGGTCAGTTCACTGCGGTACATACCTTCCGGAGCAACCTCTTCCTCTTCCGCTTCCTCTTCGGTGTCTTCTGTGTCCTCTGCTTCATCCGCTGTCACTTCATCCTCAGTGGAAAAAGTGTTATCTGATGTAGCTTCCTGATCGCCTTTGCCACAGCCGGTAAGGCTAAGGAGGCCTGCAAGAGATAAGGTCAGCAGAATCAGTGTTAAACGTTTTTTCATCTGCATAGTTTCCTTCCTGTGTAGAATTTAATAATCCAGTAACAATTATAACATGTTCTGTAATCAGATACCAGTAAAAAAGAAAAAGTCTCTTAAAATTTACATAACATTCCAGCGCTTTCGCCCTCTTTAGTATACATAAGTTTATTATGTATACTAAAGAGGAAATAGAACAAATTTTCTAAACATTTGTTTGCATCATCATACATCCTGTGGTATACTGATAGTAAATACAGACCTTATTACGTTCGGGAGGAATCTAACTATGGCTTACGGTAAAATTTCGAAAAAGCAGTCCGAAATTCTTGAATATATTAAATCACAGATCATTAACAAGGGATATCCGCCCTCGGTCCGTGACATCTGCGAGGCGGTACAGTTAAAATCCACCTCGTCCGTTCATTCCCATCTGGAGACGTTGGAGAAAAACGGTTATATCCGCCGGGATCCCACTAAGCCCCGCGCGATTGAGATCATGGATGATAACTTCAATATGGCCCGCCGCGGTGAAGTTGTTAACGTCCCGGTTGTAGGCCGTGTGGCAGCCGGAGAGCCCATTCTGGCCGTGGAGAACGTGGAGTCTTATTTCCCGGTACCGATGGAGTTTATGCCAAATGAGCAATGTTTTATGCTACAGGTTAAAGGCGAGTCCATGATCAATGCGGGCATCTTTGACGGCGACACCATTCTTGTGGAGCAGTGTCAGACCGCTGCCAATGGCGACATGGTGGTTGCGCTGATCAACGACTCCGCGACGGTCAAGACCTTCTATCGCGAGGCCGATCACATCCGTCTGCAGCCGGAAAATGATACCATGGATCCGATTATCGTGCCGGATTGTCAGATTCTTGGTAAGGTGTTCGGTGTGTTCCGCTTCTTCCGGTAATTACTGAAAAGTGTAATAAAAAAAGCTATCCTATAAAAGGCTCTGTATTACATATGATTTGTAATACAGAGCCTTTACAATGTTACATCTTTCTACATTATAATCCAAAATTTAATATAACACATAAGTTTCCAATGTGTTGCTCTCTATGGCAGTCACCTTCCTGGCAGAGTCATATTCATCTGCTGTCATGTTTATTCCGCATGTAAAAATCCAAAAGGCTTCTCCGGATCCTCATACAGAAAATGCATCATCATGTAAGCGCACATCAGTGATACATTCTCTTCCTTCAGAATTCTTCGAATTTCCGTGCGATCTGCCAAAACGACTTCTATCTCTTCTCCGTCTTCCAGACCATTCCTGGAAATTACACCGTCTGCGGCACCGTATACAGCAGCGCAGGACTCATCGGTCATTCCAATGGTCGTAAAATAAGGGCGGCTGTACATCTCATCTACTTCAATAGGATGAAACGTAAGTCCGGTCTCTTCTTTCAGTTCCCGCACACCTGCCTGATGATAATTTTCCCCTTCATCCACCAGTCCCGCCGGAAATTCATAGATGTAACCGCCGATGCTGAACCGATACTGGCGAATCAGGACCACCTGCTCCCGCTTTTCGCCATAGAGGGCATAGATAATGACTCCATCCGGTTTATTGACATGAGTATTCAACTTCAAATCAGACACGTCCTTTGCCCGGGATGCCACGTGGTAAAGTCCCTTATGACCGGTTTTTGTAACGACATCCAGATCGTACATATTCAGGAATCGGTTATCGGTGGTCTTGGTGACCTTTTCGATCTTACTCATGGTTTTTATGCCTCCAGATCCTCGGCAGCAATGACGGATCCGTCTCTCCAGATCCGCTCCAGATCGTAGAACAGACGATTTTCTTCATCAAATACATGGATGATGATATCGCCATAGTCCAGGAGAATCCAGTTGGCGCTGTTGTAGCCCTCCACCTGCTTCGGAACGAAGCCTGCCTTATGCAGCTCCTCCTGTACGTTGTCCACCATGGCCTGTACCTGGTTCTTATTGGAACCGCTGGCAATCAGAAAATAATCGGCCAGAACGGAAATTTCAGAAATATCAATGATACGGATATCGCGCGCTTTCTTGTCTTCCATGGCCTGATAAGCCAGACGCGCCATTTCTTTAGACTGCTTCTGTGTCATGGTTTGCCTCCTCACGCTTTGCCTTATAATATTCATAAGCTTTGACTGTCATCTCGTCCACCTCGCCCGGGCCGTCGTCCAGATAAGCCAGTGTATCAGACAGAATCTTATACAGAGCCTCATCCAGATCCATAAACGCAAGCTTCCGTACCTCCGTCAGATTCGGTGCCTTGTTACGGCGGGGCTCGATATAGTCCGCCACGTAGACGATTTTGTCGAGCAATGACATATTCGGTTTACCGGTGGTATGGTTTAAAATGGCGCTGACAATCTCCTTGTCGTTGATGCCGTACTCATGCATGGCCAGAAAGGCCCCAAGCTTCGCATGCAGCAGAAAGGGATTGCGGCGCTCCACCTCTGTGATCTGAATGTTGTGTTTCTCACACAGCTTTAATTTCTTTCCATTGGGAATACATTTCGCACAGTCGTGCAGAAGTCCCGCCATCTGTGCCTTCTGGATATCATATTCGTAGCGCATGGCCAGGGCCGCGGAAGTATACATGACGCCCAGTGTATGCTGATATCTGCCCTCATCCATTTCCCGCTTCAGCTTTTTCTGATAGGATTTCATATCATAATTCTTCATCATAATCAGTAACTCCTTAAGCCGGACAGTATAATCCCTTTTTATAAATATATTCCTCCACTGCCTCAGGCACATAATACCGGATAGAACGACCGGTGCGGACACGCTCCCGAATCATATTGGAGGAAATGTCGATGTTGGGCGTCTCCATGGGATAAATATGAGCGCCGAACACCCGGGAAAGCTCCCGAATGCGAGCAGTTAACTCTTCGCTTTCCATATGATCCCGGGTAGCCGCCAGGATACTGCAGGCTTCACAGATCCGCCTGGGTTCCATCCAGGTATGGAAATGAACCAGGGAATCCGCTCCCAGAATAAAATAGTAATCGGTATCCGGGTGCTCTTTTTTCAGAAACTCCAGGGTTTCGTAGGTATAATGATAATCCTGCGGTGTTTTCTCGAAATCCGATACCTTAAGATGCGGATTATCCGCCACAGCAAGCTCCGCCATCCGGGTGCGCTGTTCCATGGTAGCGTTCACCTGACCGGCCTTGTGGGGCGGGTTGCCATTTGGCATAATCAGCACATAATCCAGGGAAAAGGATTCATAGGCAGCTTCCGCCAGAATCAGATGTCCGGTATGAATCGGATCAAAGGTTCCGCCCAAGATGCCGACCTTTTTTCGTGTAAGCTCCATGAAAATAACCGCCTTTCCCTGAGAGTCTGTGTTTTATAAAATCTTATAACGGAAGTACAATCTTCTTTTTCTTGTACTTTTCGTCTGTATTCTCACGATACAGCACGATCTTCTTGCCGATCACCTGCACGACCTGAGAGCGGGTGCGGTCGGCAATTACCTCTGCGATGGCGCGGGGATCATCCGCGCAGTTCTGCAGAACGCTGAGCTTAATCAGCTCTCTGGCAGTCAGCGCTTCGTCCACAGCCTTGGTAAATTCCGGTGTAACGGAAGATTTGCCCACCTGGAAAATCGGCTCCATGGTCATTGCGAGGCCTTTTAAATAAGCACGCTGTTTACTTGTCATGATTTCTCCTTTAAATTATATTTACTTCGCAGTGCAGCTCGATTTGCCCCAGGACACTCTCTCGCCCTCTGGGCTCACCTTGCCGCTACGCTCCATCTCGCTCGCGGGCTTCGCCCTATGAAAGAAAGCAAAAACAGCCCCTTATGTGCCCTTCGGGTACAACGTGTCTGTCTTTACTTTCTTCCGCACTGCTCATTGCCTAACGGAAATAGTCGAATGCAAGTCCATACATACGGACGGTATCGCCTTCCTGAATACCGGCTTCCTCAAGCTCCTTTAAGATACCCGTATTCTTCAGGAAGTTCTGGAAGAAGGCAAAGCCCTTCTCGGAATCCAGGTTGGTGTAGCCCAGCATTTTCTCGATACGCGGTCCTTCCACGATGAAGACGCCCTCTTCCTCCTCGGATTTGGTAACGGTGTATGGCAGGTTCTCGTATACCAGCTCCTCGCCCGGGAAGTACTCCTGCTCGAAGACAATGGCCTCCTGGGGCGCCTGATCAAGGAGCTCCCTTACATAGTAGAGGAGTTCCTTCAGTCCCTTTCCGGCCACAGCGGAAATCGGGAATACCTTGATGCCCTGTGGCTCAAACTCGTCCTTCAGACGTTGGATGGGCTCCTCATTGTCGCCCAAGACGTCTATCTTATTGGCTGCAATGACCTGCGGACGCGCCGCGATCTCTTCATTGTAAGCCTCAAGCTCCTTGTTGATGGCGTAGATATCCGCTACCGGATCACGGCCTTCCGTGGAAGCAGCGTCTACAATATGGATCAGTACGCGGGTACGCTCGATATGGCGCAGGAACTCATGTCCCAGACCCACGCCCTCGGAAGCACCCTCAATCAGTCCCGGAATATCCGCGATGACGAAGCCAGGAGCACCCTGCAAATCCACCACGCCCAGATTCGGGTTCAGAGTGGTGAAATGATAGTTGGCGATCTTCGGCTGTGCATTGGTCACACGGGATAAGAACGTGGATTTTCCCACATTCGGGAAACCGACCAGTCCCACGTCCGCGATGACCTTCAGCTCCAGAAGAACCTCCAGCTCCTGGGCCGGTACGCCCGGCTGGGCGTATTTCGGGACCTGCATGGTGGATGTGGCAAAATGCATATTTCCCGCGCCGCCACGGCCGCCCTGCAGGATTACCTGTCTGCGGTTCTCGCCGGACATGTCCGCGATCACCTTTCCGCTCTCCGCTTCTCTGATGATAGTTCCTTCCGGAACCTTTAATATAATATCGCTGCCGTCTTTACCGTGGCAGCGTCGTTTTCCGCCTTCTTCGCCGTCCTGAGCCTTGAACTTTCTCTTATGACGGTACTCATAGAGGGTATTCAGTCCTTCGTCTACTTCAAAAATCACATTGCCGCCGCGTCCGCCGTCTCCGCCGTCCGGACCGCCGTTGGGTACGTACAGCTCCCGGCGGAAGCTGACATGTCCGTCTCCGCCCTTACCGGAGCGGATTAAAATCTTTGCTCTGTCTGCAAACATATAATAATTCTCCGAAAATTAAAATGGTAAAAAAGGCTTCAAATCTTCCGACTTGAAGCCTTTTACAACCAACTTATTCTGCTGCTACCGGAACGATAGAAACCTGCTTCTTATCTCTGCCCTTTCTCTCGAATCTTACGACTCCGTCGGTCAGAGCAAACAGTGTATCATCGCCACCGCGTCCTACGTTCACACCCGGGTGAATCTTGGTTCCGCGCTGTCTGTAAAGAATGTTTCCGGCCTTTACGAACTGTCCGTCGGCTCTCTTAGCTCCCAGTCTCTTGGACTCGGAATCTCTGCCGTTCTTTGTAGAACCTACTCCCTTTTTATGAGCGAATAACTGAAGGTTCATCTGTAACATGGTATTACACCTCCTTGAATACAATCCTGATATATGGTTTCCCATAGCTTTTTTGAATGTCTGTCAGCCCAAGTACCATGGAATCCATCAACAATGCGGCTTTCTCTGACAAAGGCTCCGGGAAGGTGCAGGTCAGCGACCCATCACCCTGTTCACCGGAAAATTCATCTTCTGTAAAGGCCTCGATAGAATTCAGCGTATTCAGTGAAAGCACACTGACTGCTGCGCAAATAATATCGGAACCCTCCTCCGCGTATCCGGCATGTCCATTGATATCGAACCCCAGATACTGATTGGATTTCTTATATATGGTAACGGTTATCATGACAATTAGTTCGCGGAGATCTTCTCGATCTTCACTTCTGTGTACTGCTGTCTGTGACCATTCTTCTTGTGATATCCAGATTTTCTCTTGTACTTGTAAACGATGACTTTCTTGCCCTTACCATCACCGATTACAGATGCAGTTACAGTAGCTCCTGCTACAGTCGGTGTACCTACGGTCAGAGAATCTCCGCCAACTGCGAGAACCTGATCGAACTCATAAGTCTCACCAGCTGCAACGCCAAGCTTCTCAACCTTGATCACGTCGCCTTCAGATACTTTGTACTGTTTACCACCTGTTGCAATAATTGCGTACATTCTGTGGCACCTCCTAATATAATTACTCGCCAATTTCGGTGACGCGCTCTCCAGTCGGACTGAAAAAACACATACTTATACCTCGTTGTGCGGCATCTTTTATATAATAGCAGGACAATTTCCTGATGTCAAGTAATTTCTATTATATTTCAGCTAAATATTTTTCGTCTGTTTTTCATGCATTCAGTCCCCTTAAAACGTTCCTGAACGTGTTTTCCGGATGTCTGTGAAATCAGCTGTTTACCTGCTCTGCCAGTGTCTTCTGCACTTTTTTACGAGTAATTTCTACCAGGCCAAGAGGCGTCATATCTACGAGGGACGTCCGTACCGGATCCTTTTTTAATTCCGATGCCAGCACTGCCATCAGTGTCTGCTTATCTTCCTCCCGATCCATATCGATGAAATCTGCCACAATGATACCGGACAGATTCCGGAGCCTGAGCTGTCTCGCCAACTCTCTGGCCGCCTCCAGATTGATTTTCAGGAAGGTGTCGTCCTTCTTCTTTTTGCCCGTATATTTACCCGTATTTATGTCCACAACGGTCAGGGCTTCCGTGGGTTGAATTACCAGATAGCCGCCGGATTTGAGCCATACACGCTCTTTTCCGGCTTCTTCAAAGGCCTTGGACAGGCCATAGACGCTGTCCAGGGACGGTGCTGTCTCTTCATAGAAATAAAGCTTTGGCAGATCCGCCGGCTGACGGTCTGTCAGATAGGCTTTTAGTTCCCTGTAAATGTCCGCACGATCCGTCACGATTTTATTAAAGCTGTCGGCACGTAGTCCCCGCAGTCTTGCCGCGTAAGCGGACGGCTCTTTGTATACAAGAGAAAAACAGGCGCGGTTTCGCCCGGTTTCCACGGTGTGACGATAGGCTTCTGTCAGTTCGCCAAGCTCCGCGCGCAGCTCATCCTCCGAGGCTTCCGCTGCGTTGGTACGGACGATGATGCCGAAATCTTTCCCAAGAAAAGGCTCTGCGATAGTGCGAAGCCGCTGTTTATCCTCAGGAGAAAGCTTGGAAGACAGACCCAGATGATGCTTGCCGCTGGTCAGAACCAGATATTTTCCGGCAAAATTCAGGTTCGCAGTGACTGTGGGGGCTTTGGTCTTGACGGCCTCCCGGCTCACCTGCACCAGAAGCTCATCTCCGGCCACCAGTGTGTTCTTTTTCTTCGGTGTCGTGAAAATGGGCGCATCATTGTCATTTAAGGCGTAATAACAGAGCTGCCCGTTTGCAATCTCGATAAAGGCCGCGCTGATATTGGCAGCGATATTTTTCACCTTGCCCACATAGATATTTCCGAGGATGGATTCTCCGCCTGCGGGCAGACAGGACAGCTCGGCGGCATGGTCATTTTCATAAAAAGCGTAGACTGTGCGCTCCCGGTCCCTGATGGTCAGGGTAGTTACCAGAAAGGCGCCGCCTCCCTGCTGCCCGGCGTGCGAAGAAGAAGTATGCTCTGCCATGATTTCTGTCTGTTCCATCAGAATTCCTCTCCCAGATCTTCCAGGCTTATCAGTTTCCGTGGCTCGCCCTCACCGGCCAGGTTTGCGTACAGCTCCTTCCGGTGAATCAGCAGGGCAAATTCCGGAAGTTCAAAGCCTGCGTAAGTGGCAAAGGCTTCCAGTACCAGCTCCGGCTTCACATTCTCGGCACTTCCGGCGGAGAGCTGTAAGGAAATGGAATCATCCTGGCATTTTGTATCGTAAATCAATGGTTTTAAATCCAGCTCCCGCTCGCCTTTTTTCGTCTTTTTTGTCACCAGGATCTGTTTCTGTGCGCAGAACGCCGCCCATTTTTCCTCCAGGCCATTTCCAAAGACGCAGTCCGCAGGCAGGCTGTTTTCCCGGAAACGGACCTCGTAATCGGCAGCCGCCACCAGAGACATTGCGTTGGCGGATTTTTCCTCGGGGATCCTCCGGAAGGAAAGAACCTCCACGCCCTCGGCCATAACTCTGTTCAGACGCTTTACTGCCGCTTCGGAGGACAGCTCATTTCCTATCTCAATGTCCAGGTACTCGCCGTCGCTGGTAAGCCCCACGCCCAGGGGAGACGCAAAAGACATGATCATATGGGGGCTGAAGCCTGCGGAATAGCAGATGTCGATGTCCGCCCGGCGCATGGCCTTCTGGAAATAGCGCATGATATCCAGATGGCCGATGAATTTCATAATACCATATTTGCGGAATTTGATACGGATTTTCATGCGTTTTCACCTCCTGTAAGCGCTGTGGGACAGCAGCCGGCACGGTAACTGCCCGCGCCGCAGCCCTGGCACTGCTGACGGCAGTTGGGGGTTACGGTCTCCTCGTGAGCCCGCTTCCACTCCCGCAGCAGGAATTTTTTCGTAACGCCGATGTCGATGAAGTCCCAGGGGAACAACTCATTTTCATCACGATGTCTGGTAGTATAGAACGGCACATCCAGTCCGGTCTCTTCAAAGGCCTGAAGCCACCTGTCATTATCGAAGCACTCGCTCCAGGAATCAAAGAGACAGCCGTTCCGGTAAGCAGCCAGAAGGGACGCGCCCACCCGGCGGTCGCCGCGGGCCAGAATGCCCTCCAGCACGGTCACGTCGGCCTCATGCCAGTTGTATTTGATGCTCTTTTTATTTAACTGGGCCTTGATCTCACTGTTGACGATATAGGCCTTGTCGAGAAATTCTTCCTTGGTACACATGCGCGCCCACTGGAACGGGGTGAAGGGCTTCGGCACGAAGAAGGAAGTGCTGACGGTAATCTGACATTTACCGTTGCGCTTGTCTTTGGGAATCTCGTAGTAACGCTTTGCGATCTTCTCCGCCAGCCAGGCGATGGCCTTCTCGTCCTCTATCGTTTCTGTGGGCTGTCCCAGCATGAAATACAGCTTCACCTTCTGCCAGCCGCCCTCAAAGGCCTGTCCGGCGCCTTCCAGAATGATTTCTTCAGTCAGTCCCTTGTTGATCACGTCCCGGAGACGCTGGGAACCGGCCTCCGGCGCAAAGGTCAGGCTGCTCTTGCGGATATCTTGGACCTTGCTCATGACGTCCAGGGAAAAGGCGTCAATGCGAAGGGACGGCAGGGAAATGTTGACGCCTTTATTTCCAAAGGTGTCGATGAGGAAATTTACCAGCTCCGGTAAATGACTGTAATCACTGGAGCTTAAAGAGCTTAAGGAGATTTCCTCATGTCCGGTATTCCGAAGCATTTCGGTTGCAGCCTCCGTAAGCATCTCCAGAGAGCGCTCCCGGATAGGACGGTACAGCATACCGGCCTGACAGAAGCGGCAGCCACGGATGCAGCCGCGCTGAATTTCCAGCACTACACGATCCTGGGTGACCTTAATAAACGGAACCAGCGGCTTCTTCGGATAAAAGGTATGGGTCAGATCTGTAACCACCTGCTTTTGAACCTTTACGGGCGCATGGGGATTGTTGGGCTCCATGGACGCAAGGGTTCCGTCCTCATGGTAAATGACATCATAAAAAGAAGGCACATAGATTCCCGGGATTTCCGCCGCACGCTCCAGGAACTGTACACGGCTCTCTCCTGCTGCTCTGGAAGCCTTATAAGCGTCCAACAGCGCAAAATAGGAGGTCTCGCCCTCTCCGATATAAAACAGATCAAAGAAATCCGCCAGCGGCTCCGGATTGGTAGCGCAGGGACCGCCGCCAATGACAATGGGGTCATCCCAGGTACGCTCTTTGGCATAGAGCGGGATCTGGCTTAAATCCAGGATTTGAAGGACGTTGGTGTAGGCCATCTCGTACTGCAGCGTGATACCCAGAAAGTCAAACTCACGAATGGGGTCCTGCGACTCCAGGGCAAAGAGCGGAATGTGCTGCTCCCGCATGATTTTGTCCAGATCGGTCCAGGGAGAATAGACGCGTTCACACCAGACGTCCTCCCGCTGATTGAACATATCGTACAGGATCTGGATGCCCAGATGGGACATGCCTATTTCGTAGACGTCCGGGAAACACATGGCAAAACGGATATCTACCTTATTTTTATCTTTCATCACTGCGTTGATCTCATTTCCGAGATACCGGGCCGGTTTATCTATCTTCAGCAAAATTTCATCGGACAAAGCTAATTTTTTCATACATACCTCGCTGTTCTTTGTGCTATATACACATAAAATAATTGCACAATAGCATAGATCAGGGAACTCATTAAATACAACATGATTTTCCGGTAATGATATCGGAGTGGTAACCTGTTCCGCTATTATGTGATTCCCCCTAATTTATTTAATAAATCGTTTGATTATTTCAAATATAAAAAATATAATACACACTGGTACAAAATAAATAATCAGAAACCACAGCAATGGCGCACTATAAGGAGCACTCCATCCCGGGTTGGTAACCAGCCTTACAAATTGGATTAAACTATCAATTGCACCCCATATTAATAGAACACAACATATGATATACTGAATTTTTTTTATTTTATTACGTTTCATGAAATACCTATATTCCTTTATTACATCGTAAGAACAAAATATGTCCAGTTAAATAATGCATAAAGCACTGGGAATTATTATACATTACTTTACGGTATGGCACAACACGATTTTTTAGCAGCTTTCCACGGCTCCATTTCCCGTACCGCCAGCATTCCCAGCAGAATAAATCCGAAATCCAGGAAAATACTGGTGCGCTCCGAGGAGGCCCAGACTGTAGGCGACAAGCCCATACTGATCTTGGAGGCGGAGGCAATGACGAGGAGCGCTAATGCGTCGATGGCGCGCTCTTTTTTATCCCAGATGAGGAACAGAGAAATCACCACGCAGGCACAGCAGAACGTGTATACAAGCAGCAGGAGCCGGTTGGAATTCGGCAGACTGCCCTGATAGTATACTACGGGCTGGTCGAAATCAAACACATGGAGAATCAGGTGTACCCAGGGGTATTCCCGGTATTTTCCGAACAGCAGGACGCCCAGAAGTCCCAAATTTGAGAGCAGTGGGATGGCTGCGATAAGGCGTGCCGGAAGTCTCTTCTGCTTTTTTCGGACTGCCATAAACAGTACGGCGCTCATCAGAAAATAAGGCAGATTGACGTCCTGATACAGAGTCTTTAGCAGACTGTACCAGCCAAGCAATACCTTCTGCACCAGGTTGAATCCGGCGTAGGCCGGGAACCAGAAATCAATGTTGGAAGCCTTGCGAGCCGCATTGCCGGGGCAAATCGCGACGCAGATGGCGAAGCATACAGACAGGGCAAGGAGTACATACAGATAGGGATTCGTCTTTCTTCCCCGCAGTTTATCTGTAATCAGCAGATACAGACAGGCCAGCAATGCCATGGCGCAGAGCTGTTCCTGGTTGATGGCAAAGATGGCCGCAAAGGCGCCGAGGACATAGTAACTTTTCTTGCAGGTACCTTCCTGATACCAGAGATACAGAGGCAGCGCCGCTACCATTAACGCTGCCAGGGGCCACCAGTAGTTGATGGTCGTGGTCATGTAGCCTGCCGAATCCATTTCCCGGAAATCATAGGAAAGGAGGAGGCAGAGGAACAGAATCAGGGATGTAAGCGGAACAGCCGTCCGAGTCCCAGACAAAGTGTTTTTGTCGGTCTGGATACTGCTGCCACTTCCATGTTTCCCATAGCCGCTGCAGAAAAATCCGCACAACAGCCACGCAATTAGCACCGACACCAGAATATCCAGCACCTTCCAGACCCAGATGGGCTGCTGCAGTACCAGCACCAGCACGCCCTCGATCACAAGCCGGGAGGACCAGCCATACCAGCGCTTCACCATGAATGCGCCGAAGCTGGTATCATCAAGGCAGGTCATAAAGTAATAATCATCCCCGCCGCCAAGCTTCAGCCAGCACATATGAAAAAGAATCGCCAGGACTCCATAGAAGCCAAGCAAAATCCATATTCGTTTGTCTTTCAACCAGGTCATAACCTATATTTCTCCTTCGTCCGCCTGTTTAAAGGCATATCAGTAAGCGCATCGTTTTGCATTCCATTTCAAATCCGATTAAGCTTGTATTCCATGTACCGACACCAAATTCGGAATGCCAACGGTATAGAAGCTGTATAGGGACAAGAGACAGGTCAGACACAGTAATATCCGTAGCACCTTACTCTTCCCTTCGCAGTCCGTCCGATGAATCAGGTAGGCTGCATAGAACACAATCGGCAGCAGGTAACGTCCCTGGGGCTGGAAGTCCACCACCCAGGCATTGTATACAATCAGCGCGTATTGGATGAACATAGACAAGGCCGCCGCGCCAATCTCCCACCAGGTCCGGGAGTCCTTCTTCCGGAACGCACGAATCAGCAGATAGCCGATCATCGTCAGATACAGAACCGCCATAGCAGTATAATACCAGTCCCGCGCGCCGAATGCGTAAGAGCCGAAGAAGCCCGCAAAGGTGCGGAACAGGTTCTTATTGAAATCAAAGCCGGTCAGAAGCTGTTCCAATGTAATGCCCTTTTCCATAAAGCTCATGGAATAAGCCCGTTCCAAAGCCGGCGTGGAAAGCTTGTATCCGGGCAGGGCCGTCTGCTCCATCATATCCATGTAGACCCGATATTTTCCGAAAAGGCCGTAATAGGGGAAATCGGTAATCATATATCGGATGGCGAAGATACCAAGGGTAAAGCCCAGGATACCGAGATATTTGTACAGCAGGACCTTTCGTTCCGTCTTCGGCGTATA
>USDU01000053.1 GCA_900553635.1 uncultured Lachnospiraceae bacterium
TTCTCTGCTGTCTCTGCCGCATTCTTCTTTCCTGCCGCCTCTGTCTTTTCCTTCTGTGCCTTTTCTGCCTTCTCCTCATCGATCCCGGCGCTGTCCAGGCCGAAGCCCTCCCGGACTCTCTCCTCTATCTCGTGGCAGATCTCCGGGTTCTGCTTCAGAAACTGCTTGGCATTCTCACGGCCCTGGCCAATCTTATCGCCTTCATACGCGTACCATGCGCCGCTTTTATTCACCACGCCGGTGTTGGCCGCCAGATCCAGAATGTCGCCCTCACGGGAGATTCCCTCGCCAAACATGATATCAAACTCTGCCTCCTTGAAAGGCGGAGCAATCTTATTCTTCACCACACGGATACGGGTACGGTTACCCACCATCTCGCCACCCTGCTTCAGGGTCTCAATACGGCGCACATCCAGACGGATGGAAGAATAGAACTTCAACGCACGGCCACCGGTGGTCACTTCCGGATTACCGAACATGACGCCCACCTTCTCACGCAGCTGATTGATAAAGATCACCGTACAGTTGGACTTGCTGATCACAGCGGTCAGCTTTCTTAAAGCCTGGGACATCAGCCGTGCCTGCAGACCCACATGGGAATCGCCCATGTCGCCTTCAATCTCGGCCTTCGGAACCAGGGCTGCTACGGAGTCCACGATGATGATATCCACCGCGCCGGAACGAACCATGGTCTCCGCGATCTCCAGAGCCTGCTCGCCGTTATCCGGCTGGGAAATGTAAAGATTGTCAATGTCTACGCCGATATTCTTCGCGTATACCGGGTCAAGGGCATGCTCCGCATCGATGAAGCCAGCGATACCGCCGCGCTTCTGTACCTCTGCCACCATGTGCAGGGCCACCGTGGTCTTACCACTGGACTCAGGGCCATAGACCTCGATGATACGTCCCTTCGGGATGCCGCCCAGTCCCAGCGCCAGGTCAAGACTTAAGCATCCTGTGGGGATCGTCTCAATCTGCATGTTCGCTCCCTTGTCTCCCAGCTTCATGACAGAGCCTTTACCAAACTGCTTCTCAATCTGCGCAAGCGCCGCGTCCAATGCCTTCTGCTTTTCTTCCTTTACCATAGCTTCTCCTTTATTCCGTACCTGTTTTATTTCGATATTCCAAACATTTGTTCTCGAATATTTGTTCGTTTTTCAGGTACTATCTTATTATATTTTTTGTCTTCTGTCAAGTAGAAAAGTTCTCATTCGTGTGTTATCATCTGTAAACAGGGGAAATCGGAAAGAGCTGTTCCGGAATAGCGGATATCCGCTATTCGAAGCATAGCACAATTTTCATCCTCCCGTCAATGGTTTTTCCGTTGTTTTGGTCCGACTTTGGATAAGACTTTGGATAAGCCTGAGAAGCTCTTATTTCTGAAAATGCTGATAATCCTGCACGCTCTTCCAGCGCCCTCCCCAGGTATAGCCGTGGGTGTCAAAAAGCTGCAGGCACAGGTCATCCTTTCCGCCTATCTTATAGGGAAAATCCACGCTTCGATCCGCATAAGGCTCACTTCCGGGCGGAGAACTGTGTTTTACACCGTCCGGATAAGTCACATAAGGATTATAGAAAGGGTTGATGTCAATGGCCAGGCCGAGGGCATGCCGGGACAGCTTCGTACTGCCTGCTACCACCCGATAGTTAAAGCAGGATGTATTGTTGTCGGCCACAGCCAGATCATCGTCGCCGCCATACTCGTCAATAAGCAGCATTTTTTCAATGGGGTAATCATTTTCGTAGAGCTCCCGGAAAATTTCCAGCACCTCATCCGCTATCGCCGCGTTTGTGATCATTTCCCCCACATGGGTTTCGCCGTCAAAGCCGCAGTATAAGAGCCGCAGATAGCGCAGGTCATCACGACCGATATTCTCATTTTCTACATAGGAAATGCCGTTGATGCGGTCAAAAATCTCGTCAGGGACAGCCTCGGCAGTGAACAGTCCGTCCATATCCGCCTCAGTCAGCGTCTTATCTACAATCGTTCCCGACGGGCAGGTACCGTAATCCACCGCAGGACTATCGCTATCCGCTGCAGCGCTCTCATCATCCATGCCTTCCTGCTCCGAAGTGATCACATTTCCTATATTCTGCTCTGTATCGGGCGCGTCCTGCCCCGCACATCCGCCGCATAACAGGCAAATGGCCATTCCTGCGGCAGAAATGACCATTTTTACACCTTTTTTATTCATTTTCACACTACTTATTTTGCTGCGATAAAGCCCTTTGCCTTCAGAAGCTCTGCGCAGAGTACGGCTCCGCCTGCCGCGCCGCGGACAGTGTTATGGGACAGGCCTACAAACTTCCAGTCGTATACGGTATCCTCGCGGAGTCTTCCGATGGATACGCCCATGCCTCTCTCATAATCCACATCCAAAGTAACCTGGGGACGGTTATCCTCTGTCATATACCGGATAAACTGCTTCGGCGCGCTGGGAAGCTCAAGCTCCTGCGGTGCGCCCCGGAAACTCTCCAGCTTCTCGATAAGCTGCTCCTTCGTCGGCTTCTTGCGGAACTTCACAAATACAGCTGCGGTATGGCCGTTCAGAACCGGAACACGGATGCACTGGCAGGTGATCACCGGCTCCTTAGCCAGCTTTATCTCGCCATCCTCGCAGGTGCCAAGCACACGAAGGGGCTCCTTCTCACTCTTCTCCTCTTCGCCGCCGATGTAGGGAATGATATTGCCTACCATCTCCGGCCAGTCCTTAAAGGTCTTGCCCGCGCCGGAAATCGCCTGGTATGTGGTAGCGACTACCTCATAGGGCTCAAACTCTTCCCATGCCTTCAGAGCCGGGGTATAGGACTGAATGGAGCAGTTCGGCTTTACAGCGATAAAGCCTCTCTTGGTACCGAGGCGCTCCTTCTGCTTCTCGATAATCTGTGTGTGATCGGAGTTGATCTCCGGGATAATCATCGGAACGTCCGGAGTCCAGCGGTGCGCGCTGTTGTTGGAGACAACCGGGGTCTCGGTCTTTGCGTAAGCTTCCTCGATGGCACGAATCTCGTCCTTGGTCATATCTACGGCGCTGAATACGAAATCTACGCCGGCAGCTACCTTCTCGACCTCGTTGACATTCATAACAACGATGTCCTTCACTGCCTCCGGCATCGGCGTATCCATTTTCCAGCGATCTCCCACCGCGTCCTCGTATCTCTTGCCTGCGCTTCGCGGGCTGGCTGCAATGGTTACAACCTCAAACCAGGGATGATTCTCCAGCAGGGAAATAAATCTCTGTCCTACCATTCCGGTACCGCCAAGGATACCGACTTTAAGCTTCTCACTCATTTTTCATACTCTCCTCTGTTTTAAATATCTTTTTTGTAGCTATTCAATACCCGAACAGTTACTGTCTTTATTCTGCGGACATTTGTGTGTCTTCCAAAATACTACCTCAAATTTTTAAAAATTGCAAGCACTTTTTCACGTTCCATTCAAAGAAGCTCCGTAGCCTTCGCCGCTGCGTCCTGAAGCATCTCGCAAAAGCCTTCCGGATCCGTCATATTCTTACCCTTGCCCGCGTCAATCAGCGCCGTCAGTTCCTCAAAGACTGCTCCGCCATAGGCGTCCCCCAGCATTCCTGCCAGTCTTCTCGAGGATTCAATCAAACGTAAGGGGCCGTACATATGAGGTTCGCCGGGCAGGCCTGCCGCGCTGGTAATCATATAGATCAGCAGGTCCTGCAGTTCTTTCTTATTAAACCTGGGTATTCTCCGAAGAAAAAGCCGCCGCTGCCCTTGTAGCTGATTTTCCGTTGTCCGTCCGAACTGCTTCTTTCCCGGCCTCCGGCTTCTCTGCCGCCTCTTCTGAAACCTCCGGCTCTTCCCATGTATTCCAGAACAATACGTCTTCCATGGCCTTTCGCTTCGGCTCCCGTGGTTCTGCCGCCGGCCAGCCTACGGAAATCAGGATTTCCAACCGCATCGTATCCGGCAGCTTCAGAAGCTTATGCACCGCCTTATCATTATAGCTTTTGATGGCGCAGGTGCCCAGCCCCAGATCCGTGGCCTTCAGCATCAGATTCTCCGCCGCCATGGCCGCGTCCATCATCAGGCCGTAGACAAGACTGTTCTTGCTTCCCCGGCGCTCCGCTTCCGCCAGATCGCTTGCGATGGCGATAATGACCGGCGGCTTTCCGGAAAGTCCGGGACTGAAGGAGTCGATGTCCCGCACCAGCTCCGGATCATCTGCCACAAAGAAGCGCCAGGCCTGCAGATTGCTGGCTGTGGGGGCCAAAGCCGCAGCTTTTATGAGTACTTCCAAAATTTCCCTGGAAACCGGTTTGTCCGAGAATTTCCGGATACTTCTTCGTTTTTCGATTACTTCTGTCAGTTCCATATGATTTTCCTCCTATCTATAAGCGCTTCCGTCTTCACATGCACTGCCCGGATAAGGCGCTTTCTTCCTATGAGTATGTGCGTATGCTTTTACCGAAACAACGCTGAGGTCAAAAACAGCAGCGGAATCGTCACCATACAGCAAATCGTCGTCACAAAGACCGCCGTGGAAGCATAGTCCTCATCCAGCCCATACTGACCCGCTATCATACAGCTGGTGGTCATGGACGGCGCTCCCGCAATCAGCATCAGCACCACCCGCTCGGTCTCCGGCAGAATCGGCCCGGTCAGAATGTAAATCAGAAGCGGCACTGTGAAAAGCTTGGTCAACACCAGCATCCACAGAGTTTTCAGGCAGTGCAGGCTTCCTTTTTTCAGGAAGCAGATGGTACAGCCCACATAGATAAGTCCCAGGCTGTAGCTGATATTGCCCACGTTCGTGCAGACCTCCAGTACCGGGCCGGGCAGAGTCACCGACAGGGAATTCAGGGTCAGAATCAGCACGATGGACACCAAAATCGGGTTAAACAGCCTTTTTACCAAAATCTGATACCATGGTTCCCTGTCCTTTTCGATCCCTCTTGTGAAAAAATATAACCCCAGGGTCCAGACCATCATGGTGTCAATGGCGGAACAGATAGGGATATATTGCTGTCCGTTTTCCGGCGTGTACAGGGCCATCAGAATCGGGATGACCACGAAGCCGTAATTGCCGCCGATCATACAGCCCACATGCACATTTGAAGTGGTGGGGCGTATTCCGGCCAGCCTTACGCACAGAAGTCCCACAGCGGCCAGCAGCGCATATCCGGCCATCTGGCAGAGCACGATACCGTGGAAGCCCGCCAGATCCGCCCAGGTGGTTCCCCGCTGACAGAGAAGCGACACGGTCAGGCAGGGCAGCACCACTTTAATCAGAAAGGCCGACAGGGATGGCAGACAGCTTTTGGGGAAAATTCCCAATTTTGAAATAGTGAAGCCTAAAGCGATCAGCAGAAAAAAGCTGACGAGCTTAGGCGCTATGATAATAAAGTAATCCATGTTTTAAGTTCCTCGCTAATACCCCTCCATTTACCTACAGAACCTGCCACCGGCAGCTCCTTACGGATACTTCGTAACAGAAAAGGGAATCCCATCCGACCTGCGGACTGGATTCCCCATTTTCTATAACTCAGGCTTTTTCCTTATGTAACGCCTATCAGTCTTTCTTTCCTACCAGTCCCAGAGTAGCGGTGAAGAAGCTGTAGATAGCAGCTCCTGCCAGTGCGCCTGCACCCAGGATGTTGAGGGTCTGCTCGTTCTCTTTGTTGGCACGGACAGCAATCAGACGGATAATCAGACCAGCTGCGATGGTCAGGCCGTTGATGATATTACCTACCAGAAGTCCGGTAGCGAACAGGATACCCAGCTGACGCTTTCCGCCAAGGAGCTGAATGATAGCGCCCGGGATAGCCCAAATAAGAAGCCATTTTGCGATTTCTCCGCTTGCTCCCGCGTCAATGGTAGCTACGAAGGTATTGGATACTGCTACAAACAGTCCCTGTCCGAAGTACTTATTTGCGAAGAAGGCAACCATTACAAACGCTACGGCAAAGCCCATGAGCTCTGCAAAGAACTGCTGCTTACGTCCCTCTTTCTCAAGCTCCGGATTTGCTCCTCTTCCTCTTAAGATGTAGCCGCACTTTAAGTCGTACGCCATATCAGAGAAGCAGGGGCCGGTGGCTGCAGTAAAGCCTACCAGCAGGCCAAGCGCCAGCTTCGGGAAGCCAAGAAGCATGCCGACAATCAGGAAAATCAGGGCTGTCGCAAATCCCGGGAACCATCCGGAATACATGGCGGAAATACCTACGATCAGCTCGGATGCCTCAGCAGCGAATGCCGCGAAGATCAGCCAGAGGATGAACTGCGGTACGCTCATCTTGGTGATGATGCCGCCTACGACTGCCAGGAACAGAGCGATGACCAGGTATGCGCCGAAGCCCACGCCCAGGGTCTTCTTCATATGCTCGTTGCTTACCACATTGGTGGTATCCACTGTCTTGGTACCCTTGCTCTTCTTGAACAGGGCGATACCGCACTGTACCAGGGAAATGATACCGGCGCCGATCATAACACCGTGCGCCATATACTGCAGTGAAAGGTGATCTGTATATACAAAGCCCTCGCCAAATGCATTGGTTACGAAATTAAACGCGTGTCCGAAGATAGAGAAGGAGAAGCCGTTTACCTTCAGGACGCCGATAACCAGGGAACCTGCTGCCAGAGCGGCCATAGCTCCGAAATCACCAAACCAGGATACTCCCAGAAGATCCATGGGAAGGCCTGCGATCTTACCTACCCAGCCAAGGCCGATACCAACCAGAAGAAGGACGGCCTTCTTACCTTTCTCGATAACTGCCAGGATGGAATCTGCCGCTGCCACTCCGGGCGGCCATGCGCCCTCTGCCGGGAACATCTCAGATCCGAAGCAGTTGTAAAGGATGGTCGCGTCTACACAGGTAGCCAGCATCACGCCGATCAGCATGGGGAACATCAGCTCCGGATATCCCATGATAACCGGAATACCAATCGGAAGAATCATACAGTTCGCAGCGGAGAATGTAGCTGCGGAAATGGATGTCTGCAGCAGATTCTGTCTGTGGATACTGCGGTATTTTCTTAAAAATGCCACCGGAATTCTGGAAAGAAGAATGGCAAACAGTGCTCCGATGATGGAGGTGTTCGGGGTTACTCCTGTACGGACAATCAGCTCCAGGCCGATGATACATCCTACGACTGCCAGCGGAAGTCCCAGAATCATTACCTGGGGATCCCACGCCTTCGGATGCTCGGCTGCTGAAATTGACTGCTGTTTTTTCAGTTCAGGATTTTCATTTGTCATATTATCAGCTTCCTTTCTAAAAAAAGCTATGACGCAGGCATCCCGTTCCTATGCCCGTTCATAGCTCGTGATATTTTTTATCATACTCCCACTTTCCAGCTGTGTCAAGCTAAAGTATTAATGTTTCTTAAACTTTCTTAATTTTTCGTAAATTTTCTGGAAACTTATCTTTCTTTCCAAATCAGTTGCTTTTCCATAAGAAATGAGGTATGATCTATCTGAATATAAATCACTTTAGGAGGAAACACCATGCTTATTAAACAGATTATGGAAGTGTTTGACGTACTTGACAGCAGTACGGTAGACGGCGCAGCCGTTAAAAAATATCTGCAGTCCGTAAATCCTGAGGCCAACGTGGAAGTCTATCCGCTGGAAGGACCGAAGGGCAGCACTGACATGGTAAAGGTCCGCATCCCGGGTACCAACGGTAAGTCCAAGGGCGGCTCTGCTCCGACCATCGGTCTTCTGGGACGTCTGGGCGGTATCGGCGCGCGTCCGGAGATGATCGGCTTCGTATCCGACGGCGACGGCGCGCTCTGCGCTCTGGCTGTAGCAGCCAAGCTTCTGGATATGCAGACCAAAGGCGATTACCTGGAGGGCGACGTATTTGTCTCCACACAGATCTGCCCCCACGCTCCGACTGCTCCCCACAAGCCGGTTCCCTTCATGGGCTCCCCGGTGGAGATGTCCCAGGTCAATAAGGAAGAGGTCAGCCCCGAGCTGGACGCTATCCTGACTGTAGACACCACCAAGGGCAACCGTGTCATCAATACCAGAGGCTTCGCTATCTCCAACACCGTAAAAGAGGGCTGGATTCTTCGCGTATCCGAGGATCTGCTGGAGATCATGCAGCGTACTACCGGTCAGCTGCCCTATGTATTCCCGCTGAGCATGCAGGATATCACACCTTACGGCAATGACGTATACCATCTGAACAGCATTCTGCAGCCCTGCACCGCTACCAAGGCGCCGGTCGTAGGCGTGGCTATCACCACCGAGACCATGGTTCCGGGCTGTGCTACAGGCTCCAGCCACTTCGCAGACGTGGAAGAGGCTGCACGCTACATGATGGAGGTTGCCAAGTCCTTCGGCCGCGGCGAGGCAAGCTTCTATGATGAAAAGGAATACGAACGTCTGGTGAAGCTGTACGGCAGAATGGATCAGCTTCAGACTCTCGGAAACGAATAAATTATTTTGCACGCGAGGAGGCGGCCGCATACTCTGCGGCTGCCTTTGTTCTGTAATAGAGAATTTCCCTGGAATCTCCTGTTACAGAACCATTTATCACATTTTATTTAGGAAGGATGATCTTATGAAAATCGGAGCAATCACCATCGGACAGGCCCCCAGAGTGGACGTGACCTGTGACATCATGGATATCTTCGGTGGCAAGATTGAGCTGCTGCAGCGGGGCGGCCTGGATGGTCTGACCCGTGAAGAAATTGAGAAGTTCAAACCGGAGGGCGACGACTATGTACTGGTATCCCGACTTACAGACGGCTCTTCCGTCACCTTCGCCGAAAAGTACATTCTCGGCAATCTTCAGAAGGGCATCGATGCGCTGGAGGCCGCAGGCGTGAAGCTTATCATGGTATTCTGTACCGGAAGCTTTCCGGAAAGTCTGACCTCTCATGTCCCCATGGTCTTCCCCTGTGACATTCTGCATAAAGTCGTGCCTCTTCTGACCCGCACCTCCCATATCGCCGCTGTCACACCGTCTCCGCTCCAGTTAGAGCAGAATAACCAGAAATGGAGCGGCTATGTGAAAGAGTGTACCAGTGTGGCTGCTTCCCCCTACGGTGAGTGGTCGGATCTGGAAAAGGCAGCCGAGGAAATCAGCCACATGGACGACGTGGACCTGGTGGTTCTGGACTGCATCGGCTTCACCCAGAAGATGAAAGAGATGTTCGCGGAAAAAACCGGCAAGACCGTGGTTCTGCCCCGTACGCTGCTGGCCCGGGTGATTTCCGAAGTAACCGACGTCTAAAACATGATTTTCTATGTTATACCATTTATAATAGGTAATTACACAAAGGAGTATCTGAAATGGAACTGAAAGAAATCGCAAAAAATGTCATGGTATCCTGCCTGGCTGTAAAGCCCACAGAGGATGTTCTTATTGTTACGGACGACAGCCGTTTCACCATTGGAAACGCGCTCTATGAAGGCGCTAAGGAGCTGGGCTGCGAGGCTCTCCTGATGGTAATGCAGGAGCGCGAGCTCTCCGGTGAGGAGCCGCCCCGCACCGTAGCGGAGGCTATGAAGGCTGCCGACGTGGTCATCTGCCCCACCGCCAAGTCCCTGACCCATACCAACGCCAAGATTGAGGCGCAGAAAACCGGTACCCGCGTGGCTACCATGCCCGGTATCACCGAGGAAATGTTCAGCGCAGGCGCTATGACCGCCAACTACGACGAGGTTCTGAAGCTGACCGGCAAGGTTACAGAGCTGCTGACCAAATCCAAAAAGGCTGTGATCGAGAAGGACGGCTGCACCCTGACCCTGGATCTCAACGGCCGCGACGGCGTTCCCAGCCCCGGCGTATACCGGGAAGCAGGACAGTGCGGAAACCTGCCCTCCGGCGAGGCTTATATCGCTCCTCTGGAGAACGGCGTAAACGGCGAGATCATCGTGGACGGCTCCATGGTAGGAATCGGCAAGCTGGACGCTCCGCTGAAGTTCGTCATCAAGGACGGAAAGATCCAGTCCATCACCGGCGAGAAGAGCGAGATGCTGGACGTCCTTCTGGCCAATGAGAACAACAGCACCGTAGCGGAGCTGGGTATCGGCACCAATGAGGCCGCTATCCTGAACGGCATTATCCTGGAGGACGAGAAGGTATACGGCACGGTTCATGTAGCCTTCGGTACCAACACCTCTTTCGGCGGCGTCAACAAGGCAGACTGCCATATGGACGGCATCATTCTGAAGCCGACCCTGTATCTGGACGATACACTGGTCATTAAAGATGGAGAATTTCAGATCTGAGAAAGACAATGAGGTGATTCGTATGGAAAAGAAACCATTTCAGGTCGGCCTGATCCGTGTGCTGACCTCTGACGATCCGCATTTCGTAGATATGCACGGCCAGATTATCATGGACCATTTTCCGGGCATCCAGGTAGAAAGCCGCTGTATCCCGGACCAGTGGGAGGGCATCCACAGCCATGAGCTGGAGCTGATTGCCGTTCCGAAAATTGTAGAGCTGGCAAAAACCTTCCAGGACAAGGATATGATTATTGTGAGCTGCGCCGATGATCCGGGCGTAGCAGAGATCCGCGAGGCTCTTCCGCATATGTCCGTAACCGGCGGCGGCGAAACCACCGTTGCCCTGGCAGGCAAATACGGTGAGAAAATCGGCCTCCTGGGTATTACCGACTACGCGCCGAGAGCTTACCGCAAACTGCCCAAAGACCGTCTGGTAGCCGTGGAGAAACCGGAGGGCGTAAACAGCACGCTGGATCTGATGACCGACAAAGGCCGGAAGAACTGCGTAGCCTGCGCACGGAAAATCAAGGATATGGGTGCGGACGTCATCGCCCTGGGCTGCACCGGTCTTACCACCATCGGCATCGCAAAGCTGCTGGAGCAGGAAGTGGGACTTCCGGTCATCGACCCGGTACTGGCGGAAGGTACCTTTGCCTTCTTCGAATCTATCCGCAAATAAAACGACATCCACAGAAAGGGAACAACTATGATTTATCTGACAAAAGAATTGTGTGAACAGGCCCTGATGGGCGGCCTTCTTCTGGGAGGCGGCGGAGGCGGTACCCTTACAGCCGGAAGAGAAGCTCTGGAAGAGACCTTCAAGCACACAGACAAGCTTACCATGTTGGACGTCAGCGAACTGAAGCCTGACGATGTGGTAGTGAATGTCTCCACCCTGGGCGCGCCCTCTGCCATGGGCGTTCATCTGAGCGCCGAGCACTGGATGACTGCCCTGAAGAATTTTGAGCTGAATTACGGCAAAAAAATCGCAGGCTTTACCTCCTGTGAAAACGGAGCTATTTCCACTGCCAACGGCTGGATTATCTCCGCTCTCACCGGCATTCCTCTGGTGGATGCGCCCAGCAACGGACGGGCCCATCCCACCGGAACCATGGGAAGTATCGGACTGAACCTGCTGCCGGATTATCAGACTACCCAGTCTGCCTGCGGCGGAACCGGAGCCCGCTATCTGGAAACCGTCGCAAAGGGAGCCTTAAATTCCACCTCCCATGTAATCCGCCAGAGCGCTGTAGCCGACGGCGGTATGGTAGGCGTTCTCCGAAATCCGGTTACTGTGGAATATCTAAAGAAGAACGCCGCGGTAGGCGCTATTTCCCAGGCTCTGGATATCGGAAAGGCCTTCAGCCAGTGTAAAAACGGCGCTGAGTTTGTAGCCTTCCTGGAGGAGCACTACGACGCGAAGGTTCTGGCCAGAGGCAAGATCACAAACTACGAGCTGAAGATGGACGGCGGCTACGATATCGGACATCTGGACGTAACCGGCGAGGAGGGCAGCGTAAGCTTCACCTTCTGGAATGAGTACATGCTGGCAGAGCAGGACGGACAGCGCGCCGCTACCTTCCCGGATCTCATCTGTACCCTGGACGCCGCTACCGGAGAGGCCATCTCCACAGCCGAGGCAAAGGACGGCATGGACGCCTACGCCATCGTGATTCCCAAGGAGAAGCTGATTCTGGGCGCAGGCATGCACCAGAGAGAACTGTTCCAGGAAGTGGAGGATCTCCTTCACAAGGACATGGTCGCATGCAATGACGGCTTGTTTGTATAGGAACTGATTTCCAATTTTCAAATCAATAGGGGCAGATTTCCAAAATTCAGATAGAATATGGAAATCTGCCCCTATTATTTTTTTCAACAACTTTCTTATTCGTTCAGCATAACCGCTTTCACCGCATTCTCTTTATCCGTCAGGAATTCCATGATACCCTCCGGCGCCTTTTCCAGCGGGAAGGTATGGGTAATGAGCGGTTTTACATCTACGATTCCCGCCTTCACCAAATCCAGGCAATGGGGGAAGTAGAGAGCCGGAATCGCGTTGGATCCCCGGATCTGCAGTTTGTTCAGATGAACAATGTTGGAATCAAAGGTCACCATGGCGCCGGGGCCGTAGCTGATACCCAGGAACGCCACAATGCCGCCCACGTTTGCCACCTTTACCGCTTCGGCTATGGTGACGGGCGGCGTGGTAACCAGCACCCGGTCTACGCCTCCCCGGGGGAACGGATAATCCGTCAGCTCCATCTCATCGGTGAGAATCACATCGGTAGCCCCGAATTGTTTTGCCAGCTCTATCTTCTTCTGATTTGCCTTATGCTCCGCCACATAGATATTTCTTGCGCCGGAGGCCTTCGCCATCTGCAGGGCCATCAGGCCGATGGCTCCGCAGCCCATCAGCAATACGTCCTGTCCCAGATGGATATCTGCAGTCAGAATCAGGTCTGCCGCCACGCCCATGGGCTCCAGGAAGCAGGCCTCCCGATCCTCCAGATCCGTAAAGGGCACGCAGAGAATCGCCGGGACAATGGTCTTCTCCGCAAAGCCCATTCCCGTATGCTCCATGGTCATATAGTTGGGGCCCTCGGTATCCAGCTCCGGATGTCCATTCCGCGCGTAATCAGAAATCGGATCAAAGATAGAAGTCTCTATTACCACCCGGTCTCCTACCTTTACATTCTTTACGCCATGTCCGACCTTTTCTACCACGCCGGCAAATTCATGTCCGAAGGGCTGCCATTCTTCTCCGGCGTAGCCCGCCAGAATCTTGTCGTGTCCGCAGAATCCGCAGGCCTTTACTCCCACAAGTACTTCTCCGGCCTCCGGCTCCCGCACCTCCACCTCGCGGATTTCAAATTGATTTTTTGCTTTCAGATACGCAGCTTTCATGTTTCCCTCTCCTTTATGTCTTTTCTATTTTGCCTATAAATTTCTTTCTTTTCGTTTTCTTTTCGTTTTCTTTTTATCACTTTTGTACAATTATAACATGGATTTTCCGATTCTGCAATTTTCTTTTTGTAAATAAGGATCAAAAAAAGGAACCATGCTATGCATGATTCCTTTTCGCAAGAGCGATAGACGGGGCTCGAACCCGCGGTCTCGACCTTGGCAAGGTCGCGCGT
>USDU01000054.1 GCA_900553635.1 uncultured Lachnospiraceae bacterium
AGGCATGGTCCCCGAGACAGAAGAAGTACTTCGAGGTAGGAAGCTGCTCCAACCTGGGCGACGCACAGGCACGCCGTCTGAAAATCCGTATCAACGGGGAAAAGGGCAAGTATTTCGCGCATACATTAAATAATACCGTAGTTGCTCCGCCGCGTATGCTGATCGCATTCCTGGAGAATAACCTGCAGGCAGACGGAAGCGTTCGTATTCCGGAGGCGCTGCAGCCGTACATGGGCGGTATGAAAGAGATTCGATAAAAAAGATTCCAGATAAAAGATATCCACATACTCACCGGGTTTTCCACAAAAGTGGATAACCCGGTGGAATTGTGGATAACGGATCCCGAAGGAGGTGATTACAGTGCATGAATATCTGAGAGCCATCGGATTCAGCCGAATCCAGACCAAAGAAGAATTGAATTACCTGTTGAAAATGACAGAGGAAAGCTACCAGAGTGAGCGGACTTCCGGTGAGTATGGAGGACGCGATTTCTCAGAGCGGCGGAAGGAATTCGCACCGGGCATGGGCATCATGCTGCGGGGGGAGTACAATGACCGCGAAGAATATCAGAGCGAATATTATTTTCCCTATTTTCAGGGAAGACAGGAGAAATTCTACGACAATATTACCATCGAGCGCCATGCGGAGAAAGAATCCTACGCGGGCGTCATCGACGATCTGGCCATGGGCGTCACGATCATTTTCTATGTACAGAATGTGGCGGATTATTTGAGTGAACGGCGGCGGAGCCATTTCTCATCCTGCACTGTCACACTGAAATTCGCAGGATTGTCCACAGAAGGCAAGATTCTTCTGCCGGTGGCCCAGAGCCTGACGCCGGAGGAGAACACGAAGGCAATTCTGCAGCGGACGAAGCTTATCAAAGCCGCCCGTGAGGGGGATGAGGAGGCCATCGAGAACCTGACCATTGAGGACATGGACACCTATTCCATGATTTCCCGGCGGATTGCCCATGAGGATGTGTTCTCAATTGTATCCACGTATTTCATGCCGTACGGCGTGGAGTGCGACCATTATAATGTGCTGGGAGAAATTCTCGACTGCAATCTGGTGCAGAACAGTCTGACGAAGGAATGGGTCTATGTTCTGACGCTGGAAAGCCACGATTTGATCTTCGAGGTCTGCATCAACAAGGAGGACCTGCTGGGCGAGCCGGAAGTAGGACGCCGTTTCAAGGGCGTGGTCTGGATGCAGGGAGAGGTTATTTACCATAATTAAAAGCCTGTTATAAAACAGGCTTTTAACACAATACGAAAAGATGGTTTAAAAGTTCTATAGATTCTGTAATATATTTATCTTTATGATAGATCAGATTGAAGGTACGATCCCATACGCTTGTCGGATGACGAAGAATATGGATAGTACCTTCTTTTTTTTCATAATTATGTAGGATAAAAACGGTTTGTGCATGAAATTTCAGCACCTGAAAGAAATACGTGAAATTAATCTCAAAAATATGTGAAATAATTGACTAAGTTTCAGAAATAACGTATTATGTCAATAACATGCGTGGAACTATATGATAAATTCGTTAGAATGACGAATGGCAAGAAGGTAAAGACAAAAGAAAGTGGGAAAATGTATGAATATTATAACAAATATCTGGACAGTGTTCTTCAATAATGTCCTATCGCAGCCGGCCATCTTTATCGGCCTGATAGTTGTGCTGGGCTACATACTTCTGAAAAGAAAATGGTATGAAATCGGTGCGGGCTTCATCCGTACTGTAGTCGGATACATGATGCTTCAGTCTGGAGCCGGCCTGTTAAAAGGAACGGTAGATCCATTGCTGAACGGTATTCAGCAGAAATGGCAGATCAGTGCGGTAGTTATTGACCCGAACTTCGGTCTGACCGCGGCAAACAGTGCATTGGAGAGTATCGGTGTGACAACCTCTTTTGCAATGGTTACGCTGTTGGTTGCGTTTGTATGGAATATCATTCTGGTATTCTTCCGTAAGGTTACCAAGGTTCGTACCCTGTTTACCACAGGTCATATCATGGTAAAACAGTCTACGGTAGCGACCTGGATTATCTTTTTCCTTCTTCCAAACTTCCGGAATATGACAGGAATTATTCTGGTTGGTTTGCTTTGTGGAACCTACTGGTCCGTATTCTCAAACCTGACCGTAGAAGCAACACAGGAACTGACAGACGGAGCAGGTTTTGCCATTGGTCATCAGCAGATGCTGGGCGTATGGTTCGCATATCGCTTTGGTGGCATCTTCAAGAGCAAGAAAAAAGATGGAGAAAAGAAAGAGTTGAAGCTGGGCGGCGCAATGAAGGTGCTGGACGACTATGTAGTATCTACAACTCTGATTATGCTTCTGTTCTTCGGTTTCATTATGGTAATTCTTGGACAGGATTTACTTCGTGAGATTGATACAGCCAATTTTGGAAAGAACCTGGCATTCCCGGTATATATTTTCCAGCGCTGCGCATCCTTTGCAGTGGCTCTGGTTATCCTGAAAACAGGTATCCGTATGTTTGTAGGTGAGATGGTAGAGTCTTTCGACGGAATCTCCGGTTCTGTACTGAAGGGATCCCTTCCCGCAGTAGACTGTGCGGCTACCTATTCCTTCGGTGATTCCAATGCTGAGACACTGGGATTCCTGTTTGGTGCGGTAGGACAGTTAATCGCAATTGCGGGACTTCTGATTTTTAAATCCCCGCTGATGATTATTCCGGGCTTCGTACCGTTGTTCTATGATAATGCAACCATCGGCCTTTATGCCAATATGAAGGGCGGTTTCCGGGCTCTGATGGCATGTTGTATCGGTTCCGGTCTTTTGCAGGTTCTTGGCAGCGCCGTGGCAATCGGACTTTTCCAGATGGGCTCTTTTGGCGGCTACGTAGGCAATCTGGACTGGGCAACACTGTGGCCGCTGATGGGTTATATTATGAAGTATCTGGCAGTACCGGGCGTGATTGTCTGTATCGTGGGAATGCTTGCTATCCCGCAGCTGCAGTATCGCCGCAATAAGGAAAACTACTTTAATGTAGGAGAAGAATAAAGACATAGATGTAAGGAGGCCCAAAATGCTGAAAGTATTAGTTGCATGTGGATGTGGTATGGGAAGCTCACAGTTACTGAAGATGAATTGCGCAAATGTATTAAAAAAGCTGGGAATTGAAAATACTGTTCATCATACCAGCATCGACGAAGCGAAATCTACCGCCCATGACTATGATCTGATTGTGGTAGGCGAGAATTTTGTAGACAGCTTTAAGCTGAAAGAAGGTTCTAAAACTAAAATCATCGGTCTGAAGAATCTGATGAATAAAAAAGAGCTGGAAGAAAAGCTGAGAGAGGGCGGATTCGCTAACTAAAAAGAACAGGGGGCTTTGGAAATGAAACAGTATGGGGATGAGGAATTATCTGTCATTGCCGAGATAGCCAGAATGTATTATGTGGAAGGAATGTCACAGATTGATATTGCGAACATGCTCTTCTTTTCCAAAGCCAAGGTCTCCCGCGCTCTTCGTATCGCGCGGGAAGAGAATATAGTAGAATTTCATATTAATTATCCATTAAAACGTTCTATGAAGCTGGAGACGGAGCTGAAACGGAAATTTGGTTTGCAGGATGCCCGGGTAGTGGTGGATCTATATGGAAATGAGAGTACGGATATTTCCATTAAACGAATCGGGGAAATGGCTGCGGGCTATCTGGACGAGACGCTGAAGGATGGTGACATCGTAGGCCTGTCCTGGGGCAAGACCATGTATCAGACCATAAAGAATATCACGCCCTCTGAGCCGAAGAAAATCCAGGTGGTACAGGTCGTGGGAAATTCCACAGACAATTATAATCTGGATATCGATGTGACAAGTCTGGTTCAGAAGATGGCTAAGATTTATCAGGGAACGGCCCATTTTCTATATGCACCCATGTATATCAACAGCGATATTGTAAGAAAAGAACTGCTAAAGGAAAGTGTCATCCGACGGGTAATAGAAATCATCCGACGTTCAGATTATGTGGTAACGGGCATTGCGGATGTCTCCACGGAACGAAAAAAGAATACCTGGGCAGGCTATCTGACAGAAGAAAAAATGCAGGACTTGGTAAAAAATGGTGCTGTAGGGTATCTTTGCGGCTATTTTCTGGATAAAAACGGAAAAAAACTTTCAGATCCAATCAATGATAAGATTATTGGAATCTCTTTTGAAGAATTAAAAAAAGTTCCGCATGTTATAGCAGTTGCGGGCGGCATTGATAAAACACAGGCAATTCTGGCGGCGTTGAAAGGAAAACTGATAAATTGTCTGATTACAGACAGCAGGATAGCTGAAAAACTTCTGGACATGTAAAGGAAGGAAGTGTTCAGGGAGGAGTAAGAAAAAATATGGCAGAACAGATTTTGTACAGCTTTTGTGAAAGTCTTGTGAGACGGCAGGCAGAAGCGGAGCGGGTCATGCTGGAGGAGTTCCGGAAGGGCACTTATACCATAGAAAAGCCATTTGTAAAAATAAACCCATATCTGATTAACCCACTGGCAGCGGTCGTAATGTTTATGACAGAGGAAGAGACAGCAGTGACCGTAACAGTATACGGGAAAGAAGCGCGGGGAAATATTGTGCATACATTTCCGCCGGCAAAGGAGCATGTACTTCCGGTTCTGGGGCTCTATGCAGACTTTGAAAATAAAGTAGAACTGCGTGCCTACGAAAAAGACGCGCATGAAATTCGAATTCAAACAGAAAAATTAAGCGGCGATGAGCCACGGCTGATTCATATGAAAACAGAATCGGAGTACACTTCCGGAGATCTTATTTTTGTAACGCCGTCATTAAATGCGCTTGCGACCGGTTTTGACTATCGGGGAGACATCCGGTGGCATCTGACAGCTCCGGTAGTTTTTGATTTGAAGCGCCTGAAAAATGGGAATTTCCTCATCGGTACAGAGCGTGTGCTGAAGATGCCTTATTATATGTCCGGATTGTATGAAATGACTATGGCAGGCAAAATTATAAAAGAATACAGCATCCCGGGCGGATATCATCACGATCAATGGGAAATGGAGGATGGCAATCTTCTGATTTTGACAGAATCTCCCACCTATGAAACTGTCGAGGATGAAATAGTTCTTATTGACAGAAAAACAGGAGCAATTTTGAAAAAATGGGATCTGAAGGATTGCCTGACTCCGGGAGACGGCCCGTCAGGCGGCTACACGGATAAGGACTGGTTCCACAATAACGCATTGTGGTATGACAAAAACACGAATTCTATCACCTTGTCCGGCCGGCACACGGACAGTATTATCAACATTGATTATGAGACGGGCGAGTTGAACTGGATTTTAGGCGATCCGGAGACCTGGCCGGAAGAAAAGCTGAAATATTTTTTTAAGCCCGTTGGTGAGGGGGATTTCGACTGGCCATATGAGCAGCATGCCTGCCTTGTGACGCCGAACGGTGACATTATGTGTTTTGACAACGGTCATTACCGCTCCAAGATTCGGGAGAAGTTTCTGTTGAATAAAGATAACTTTTCCAGAGGCGTTCTTTATCGTATCAACCGCAAAGACATGACCATTGAGCAGCGTTGGCAGTACGGCAAGGAACTGGGCGAGGAATTTTTCTCTTCTTATATTGGAAATGTGGAGTTTTATGATGAAGGACATTATCTGGTACATTCCGGCGGAATTCAGTATTACGGCGAGCATGCTTCTGAAAAGCCGGCGGCGTTGATGCAGGGAGATCCCAACGTCCGGGCGGAGAGTATTACCGTAGAAGTTCTGGATAACAAGGTCATTATGGAACTGAAGATAGAAGGCAATTTTTATCGCGCGGAAAAGCTTCCGTTATATCATGATCAGGAGAATCTTCCTCTGGGCGAAGGAGAGCGTGTGGGTGAGATGGGTGTGACTCCCGAGTTCGACACCCTGATTCCTATGGAACCCAGCGGAGAGCTGCTCCCTTATCGGTATGAGGCGAGCTTTACCGAGGAAGAGGACAGGTTTACCTTCAAGGCTATTTTCGAAGGCGGCCAGCTGGTGATGCTGATGCTGGAGAAGCCGAACAGTGATGAACAGCACGGATATTTTATTTCCACCTCTAAAAATAAGTTTACAGCTTTGTGTTGCGGAACATTTATTGAGAAGGATCCAAGAAATATAACACTCAGTGTAAATAAGGCGGGCCTGCATGGTGATTTTGATGTTCGGGTAATTGTAGACGATCAGAAATTTGAAACCGGAATTCAGATTCATTGTCCGTAGAGAATGGGAAGGCGAAAAGTATGAAAACGTATGATTTGATTATTGTAGGAAGTGGTCCGGCAGGCATGACAGCATCTATTTACGCAGCAAGAGCAAATTTGTCTGTACTGATGCTGGATAAGCTGGCGCCCGGAGGACAGATTGTAAACACCAATGAGATTCAGAACTACACAGGAATGGGTACAATCAATGGTGCGGAACTGGCGATTCAAATGTATCAGCATACGCAGGAATTGAATGTGGAGTTTGATTATCGGACCGTGGAAGAAGTGAAGGAAGAGAACGGCCTGAAACTGGTATGCTGTAAAGAGGACGGTGCTGTTTATGCGGCTCGCACGGTGATTCTGGCTACCGGAACCAGACCCAGAACTTTGGGCGTAGAAAATGAGAAAAAATATGCAGGCAATGGAATCAGCTGGTGTGCCATTTGCGACGGAGCTGCCTGCAGGGGACAGGATGTAGTAGTGATAGGCGGCGGAAATTCAGCTGTGGAGGAATCTATTTATCTGGCGGAAATCGTAAAGTCACTGACTATTGTAACCATGTTTGATCTGACAGCAGATCCAATGGCCTGTGACAAATTAAGAGCCATGGATCATGTGACGATTTATCCTTATCAGGATGTGCTTGAGTTTTATGGGGATAAGAAGCTTCAGGGAATTCATTTCAAGTCAACGAAGGATGATGGAACGGAGCGGCGTCTGGATTGTGATAAGGTATTTGAATATATCGGTCTGACGCCGACTACCGAATGTTTTCAGTCGTTGGGTGTACTGAATAAGATGGGATATGTGGAGGTTGACGAACACATGGCAACAAAGCTTCCGGGAGTTTTCGGAGCTGGCGATTGTATAACCAAAAACCTGCGTCAGGTAATTACGGCCTGCGCCGACGGAGCCATCGCAGCCCAGAGCGCAGCGCATTATATTCAGAGTACATTCAAGAGATAAGCGAGGAGGAAAAATATGTTAAAAGAAGTAACCGAAAAAGAATTTCGAGAGCTGGTAAACCAGGGGCTTGTCCTGGCAGATTTTTTCTCCAGTACCTGTGGTCCCTGTAAAATGCTTTCCTTTGTGTTGGCAGATGTGGACAAGACTTGCGGGGATAAGGCTACGATTCTGAAAGTGGATTTTGATAAGAATAAAGAGCTGGTAGAGGAATATGAAGTATCCGGTTATCCGACTCTGATTCTTATGAAGGACGGAAAAGAACTCAAGCGTCTTTCCGGTCTGCAGCAAAAGCCTTTGATTGTAAAAATGTTGGAAGAGCAGATGTGAAAAATTAGATAAGAAGAAGTAAACGGCAGGGAAAATTCTCTGCCGTTTTTTTGCGAGTGTTCCATTATAAATGCAGTATATCAAAGCTTTGGACTATCTGCTATAATAGATAACGAAATGATACCGAATTTTCCAGGCCTTCTAACAGGAGCGTACATTGTGGAAATCAGAAACAGAATGTTGAAAGATAGATTCTGTTTAACAGAAAATGTGGATAAATGGTATGTCTTCAGAATGTATAAATCAGATAAGATAAGAAAAGGAAAAGAATATGTCTCATATCATAGAAATCAGTAATTTTGACGCGCCGGAGCTGGATATCTACGCGCGGACCAGCGAAAATCAGTTAGTCAACCGGGCAAACCCGAAGGAGGGAATGTTTATCGCGGAAAGCCCCAGAGTCATCGAACGGGCGCTGGATGCAGGGTATGAGCCGGTATCCTGTCTGGTGGAAAAACGACAGCTTGAGGGCGAAGCAAAAGAAATCCTTAAGCGGCTGGGCGACATTCCTGTATACACAGCGGAAATGGAGGTTCTGGCGCAGCTGACCGGTTTTAAGCTGACCCGGGGAATGCTCTGTGCCATGTACCGGAAAGCCCTTCCGTCTGTGCGGGAGGTGTGCGGGAACGCCCGGCGTATTGCCATTCTGGAAAATGTGGTAAACCCTACGAATGTGGGCGCTATTTTCCGTTCCGCGGCTGCCCTTCATATGGATGCGGTGCTTCTGACCTTCGATTGCAGCAATCCCCTTTACCGCCGGGCGGTCCGGGTCAGTATGGGAACGGTATTTCAGATTCCCTGGACCTTTTTCGACAAAGAGGAGTGGCCGGAAAAAGGAATCGGACTGTTGCGGGAGCTTGGCTTTAAAACTGCAGCCCTGGCTTTGAAGGACGATTCGGTCAGTATCGATGATCCGGATCTGATGAGCGAGGAAAAGATGGCGCTGATTCTGGGAACCGAGGGGGACGGTCTGGCTGCTGCTACCATTGCGGACTGTGATTATACGGTAAAAATTCCTATGTCCCACGGGGTAGACTCCCTGAATGTGGCGGCGGCCAGCGCGGTAGCGTTCTGGCAGGTAGGGCAGAAAAACAGATAAAGACAGAACGTTTGTTCTTGAAAATAAGATGCGGCTGTTTTATAATAAGGACAAGCTAATAAGGACAAGAATAATAAGGAACAATAAGAAGAGCGACACCGGAATTGTCTGGAGGTGTTTGGGAAAATGGAAAAAGAACATTACTATGTGGCGATTGATTTAAAATCCTTCTATGCCTCTGTGGAATGTCGGGAACGGGGACTGGATCCGCTGACGACGAATCTGGTGGTGGCAGATCCGGAGCGGACGGAAAAAACCATCTGTCTGGCAGTGACGCCTGCGCTGAAGGCATACGGGATCTCTGGACGGGCCAGGCTTTTCGAGGTAGTAGAGAGAGTACGTGCGGTCAATGCGGAACGGCTTCGGCGGGCGCCGGGAGGAAGGTTTGCAGGCTCATCCTCCGATGCGGCAGAGCTGGCGGCACATCCGGAATACGCGCTGGATTACATTGTAGCGACGCCCCGTATGGCGTATTATCTGGAATACAGCTCGCAAATATATGAGATATATCTGAACTATATTGCGCCGGAGGATATGCATGTCTATTCCATCGACGAGGTCTTCATGGATGTGAGTACCTATCTGCATACCTACCGGAAGACGCCCCGGGAGCTGGCCATAGAAATGATTCGCTCTGTTTACCGGGAGACAGGTATTACAGCTACAGCCGGGATCGGAACGAATCTGTATCTGTGCAAGATAGCCATGGATATCCTGGCCAAGCATGCCAGACCGGATGCAGACGGAATCCGGATTGCGGAGCTGGATGAGATGTCCTATCGGCAGAAGCTTTGGACGCACCGGCCGCTGACGGATTTCTGGCGGGTAGGGCCCGGCTATGCCAGAAAGCTTCAGGAGCAGGGCATCTATACCATGGGCGATATCGCCCGTTGTTCTGTGGGAAAGCCAGGCGATTACTACAACGAAGAACTTTTATATAGGCTGTTTGGCGTCAATGCGGAGCTTCTGATCGATCACGCCTGGGGCTGGGAGCCCTGTACGATCCCGGAGATTAAGGCGTACAAGCCGGAGAACAACAGTATAGTCTCCGGTCAGGTGCTGCAGTATCCTTACGAATATGAAAAAGCCCGGATGGTGGTCCGGGAGATGACCGATTTGCTGGCGCTGGATCTGGTGGATAAAGGATTGGTGACCGATCAGCTGGTGCTGACGGTGGGATACGATATAGAGAATCTGACGGATCCGGAGCGCAGAAAGAATTATCATGGGAAAATTACCGTGGACCGATATGGACGCCGGGTTCCTAAGCATGCTCACGGGTCGAGCCGTCTGGAGTGCCAGACAGCTTCTGCAGAGCTTCTGGTGAGGGCAGTGTCGGAATTGTATGCCCGGATTGTGGATCCGAAGCTTCTGGTACGTCGGATTACAGTGACGGCCAATCATCTGGTGCGGGAAGAGAACGTACAGAAGAAAGAGACCTATGAGCAGCTCAGCCTGTTTACCGATTATGAGGCAGAAAAAAAGGAAACGGAAGTGCAGAAAGAGGCTTTAGAAAAAGAAAAACGGTTGCAGAAAGCCATGTTGGACATCAAGAAACGATATGGAAAAAACGCAATCCTGAAGGGATCGAACCTGCAGGAAGGAGCCACCGCTCAGCACCGGAACAGCCAGATCGGAGGCCACCGGGCCTAGGGCAGAGCTGCCGCTTGTTATGCGGAAAATCAGAAAAAAAATCATTTAGAAAGAAGATTTTGATTTATGGGAAAATCAGATTCATACGAAGATATCATCCATTTACCGCACCACCAGTCCACGGTACATCCCCAGATGTCCCGCGCTGATCGGGCGGCCCAGTTCTCCCCCTTCGCAGCCCTGACAGGTCATGAGGCGGCTATCCGCAATACCGCTGAGCGCGTGGAACAGGAGCGGGACAGCCGGGAGACAGAAGACATCTGGGAGACATAGGGGAAGGATATCCACGCTATACCTCGATGAAGTTCAGATTTCGGATCATCCGGTAATATACCGGAATCAGCAGTCCGCAGGCTCCGGCCCAGGCCAGAGGACTGGCCAGACAGACGCCCATATAGCCAATGACTGCCGTAAGACCGATGGTGGCAGCCAGCCGCATGACAAGTTCAATCATACAGGCGGCAAAGGGAGCAGTACCATTCTGCATGCTCTGGATGCTGGTCCGGTAGACAGCCAGAAGTCCCAGCAGCCAGTAAAAGGGAGCTACGGTTAGCAGATAGCCGTTGGCGTAGGAGAAGATTTCATCACTGGGATTTGCGATAAATAGTGTTACAATGGGGTGGCGCAGTAGAATGATTCCGGCGCACATCAGGAGATTCAGAGCCTCCGTCTGGAGCAGAGAAGCCCGGACACCTGCCAGAATTCTGTCCTTTTTACCGGCTCCATAGTTTTGGGCCACATAGTTGGAGATAGCAGTCATCATGGCGTTATTGACCAGAACGGATACCTGATCGGCCTTGGTAGCGGCTGTATAGCCGGCGACTGCCGCAGATCCCAGAGCGTTGACGGTAGACTGCATGGAGATCTGGCCAATGCACATGACAGACATCTGGAAGCCCATGGGAAAACCGATTTTCAGATGGGAGATAAGATCCGGGCCGATGCCGTGAAAATCCGTCCGGTGGAGCCGCAGTATTTCAAAGGAACGTAAACCCGCAATCAGGCACAAAAAGGCCGAAATAAACTGGGACAGTACCGTCGCCCAGGCAGCGCCTGCTACGCCCATGTGCAGTGGGACGATAAAAACGATATCAAGAACCACATTTAAGAGCGAAGAAAAGATCAGAAAGTACAGGGGTGTCCGGCTGTCGCCGAGAGCCCGGAGCAGATTGGAGATCAGGTTGTAGAAGACCGGCGCGGCGGTGCCCAGCAGGATAAGGAACATATAGTCATAGGCCTGCTGATAGATATCCTCCGGCGTGTGGATCCAGTCCAGGATCGGGCGGGAGAGCGCGCAGCAAACCAGTGTTACGAAAATGGTAAAAAGGATGCTTAACAGAGTGGACGCAGCTACGCTTCTGCGCATACCGTCTGTGTCTTTTGCGCCGAACCGCTGGCCCAGACAGATACCGAAGCCATTGGTAAAGCCCTGGATAAAGCAGAGTACAAAATATACAATCATACTGGTGGCGCCTACGGCAGCCAGCGCGTCAGCGCCCAGCGTCCGTCCCACAATGACAGAATCTGCCAGCGTGTAAAATAACTGGAACAGGTTGCCTCCGATTACCGGAAGCGCGAAGATAAGAAGCGCCCGGAACGGGCGCCCTTCGGTCAGATCTAGCATAGATAGCAGGCTCTCCTTTTCGATGTCATAAGAATACGATTTTAAATCTTTCTTATAGTAACGCGGAGAAAAAGAGAGGTCAAGAAAAATTTTGCCAGTTTATGTGCCGCTTTTTCAGGCGCAGATATACGTACTCCCGGAAAAGGGTGTACAAAACGGAGGTCAGTGGGATAAAGACAAGCATTCCCACAATTCCCATCAGATTTCCGCCAATTGTCACAGCCGCAAGCACCCAGATGGAGGGCAGCCCGACAGAGCCGCCGACCACATGAGGATAAATCAGATTTCCCTCCAGCTGTTGAAGAACCAGAAATACAAGAATAAACAAAACAGCCTGTTTGGGACTTACCATGAAAATGAGAAAGGCTGCCGTTGCACAGCCTATGAATGCGCCGAAAATGGGAATTAAAGCGGTAAACGCAATCAGAATTCCGATTAAAAGCGCATAGGGCATTTTTAAAATACTTAAGACAAGGAGAAACATACTTCCGAGAATCACCGCTTCCAGGCACTGTCCGGTAAGAAAATTTGCAAAGGTCCGATAGGTCAGGGAACAGATTCGAAGGGAAGCCTCCGCCTTTTCTTTTGGGAGAAAGGCAAAAAAGACCTTCCTTACCTGGATACGCAATTTTTCCTTCTGAAACAGAATATAACAGGCAAAAGAAAATGCGATAAAAAAGGTCGTGATACTGCTGACGATGGAGCCGACAGCCAGTATGGTTGTGTTCATCACATTTCCGGTTCCTTTTCCCAGAAGGCCCATTCCCCATCTGATGGCCTGGTCCGGATCAAACCGGATCTGATTTACCAACTGCACGATTTCCTGGTTATTGTGTGAAAATTCCAGAATCCAGGTCTGCATCTGAGGAATAAAGGCAGTGATGTTTGTGATTAGAGTTCCGATGGTTCTGGTAAGCTGGGGAATGACTCCAAACATCACGAGGACAAGGAGGACGACAATCCCGGTAAGGGTGAGAAGCAGGCTTACGGGCCGCGCGAATTTTCCGGCGGCCTTCGTTCTTTTTTCCTTTGCTTTTCTAAAGAGCTTCTTTTCTAAGAAGCTCATGGGGACATTGATGACAAAGGCGATGGCGCCTCCCAGCGCAAAGGGAGACAGGATATCCCAGATGGTTTTTATTACATCGATCACGATATCGAATTTCCACAGCGCAATGACAAGAAATGCGGTAAATACGATGAGTTCGCGGATTTTTTTCATGGATAAGTTATTTAGATCCATTGTTTTCTCCATTCTACTACAATATGTTTATGGTTAATATCCCTTACATCCAGTAAGGAATTATCCATCTTGTTGCTTAAG
>USDU01000055.1 GCA_900553635.1 uncultured Lachnospiraceae bacterium
CTGGGTACAAACAGAATGCGAATTAGTTCTATCGGCTACTGCCTGAAGCAGGGCATGAAAAATATCTGGCGTAACAAAATGTTCTCTCTTGCGTCCATCGCGACCATGTCCGCCTGCATTTTCCTGTTCGGAATCTTTTTCTGCGTGGTAGAGAACTTCCAGTACATGGTGCGGGAGGCGGAGAAATCCGTGGCTGTAACTGTGTTCTTTGATGAAGGTCTGTCCGATGAGGAGATTCAGACCATCGGTGAGAAGATTCAGGCCCGGGATGAGGTATCTGAGGCGGTCTTTGTATCCGCGGAGGAATCCTGGGAACAGTATAAGGCGATTTACTTTAAGGACAATCCTCAGCTGGCGGAGGGCTTTGCGGACGATAATCCGCTGGCCAACCAGGCTCACTATGAGATTTACTTAAATGATGTGGAGGATCAGCAGAGCCTGGTAGACTGGCTGGGCAGTGTAGAAGGCGTCCGCAAGATTAACCAGTCCGCGCAGGTGGCGGATATTCTGACAAACTTCAATATGCTGATTGGATATATTTCCATCGCGGTGATTATATTGCTTTTGTGTGTATCGGTCTTCCTGATCAGCAACACGGTCACTATCGGTATCGCGGTCCGCAAGGAAGAAATCGCGATCATGAAGCTGATCGGCGCCACCAACGGTTTTGTCAAGGCGCCCTTTGTGGTAGAGGGTATTGTCATCGGTATTCTGGGCGCGGCCTTCCCGCTGACGCTGCTGTATTATCTGTATACACAGCTGGTGGGTTTTGTGGGAGACAAATTTAATGCCCTGACGGGACTTCTGCAGTTCCTTCCGGTAAATGATATGTTCCGGATTCTGCTTCCGGTAGGCTTGGCGCTTGGTGTAGGCATTGGTTTCTTCGGTAGCTTCTTTACGATTCGGAAGCATCTGAAGGTGTAAGTGCTCCGTAACTGGTCAGGTACTGAACCATTACAATGCCTCATAGAAAAGGATATAGAATAGAATGAAAAGAACGCGTATGGTAAGCGCGCTGCTTGTGGTTGCGCTTACAGCTGGCTGTATTTTCACAAATGAGAACCTGCGGGTGTCCGCTACGGCGAACCAGATCGATACCGGCGATCTGGAAGATAAGAAGCAGGATACGCTGGATAAAATCAAGGATATCAAATCTGACATCAGCAATACGAAAAAAAAGATTTCTGATCTGGAAAATAGCAAGAGTAATCTGGAAACCTATATTTCCAAGCTTGATCAGGAGGCAAATGATCTGGCGAAGCAGATCGATAAGCTGAATAAGGATATTGAAGCGAAAAAAGAAGAGATTTCGACCGCTGAGGCAGAGCTTGACGAAGCGGAAGCTACAGCTGCCCGGCAGTATGAGGATATGAAGAAACGGATTCAGTATCTTTACGAAAATGGAAATCCTTCTTATCTGGAGCTGCTTCTTACCTCCGAAAGTATGGCGGATTTTCTGAATAAGTCCAGCTATGCGGAGCAGATGACGGCCTACGACCGGAATATGCTGGAGGAGTACATTGCCCAGAAACAGGCGGTGGAAGAGAAGAAAAAGGAGCTGGAATCTGAAAAGGAAGAGCTGGACGCCATGGCGGGCGCGGCTTCCGAGCAGAAGAAGACCGTAGACGCTCTGATCAAGACCAAGACAGCCCAGATTCAGAGCTATCAGGATCAGATCGACAGCGAGAACAGCAATGCAGAAGAGTATAAAGCCGATTTGGCAAAGCAGCAGAAGCTTCTGGATCAGATTGAGCAGCAGATCGCGGCGGCGGCAGCAGCCAACGCTCAGGCCAGTGACGGTGATGGAGGAGCCTCCGGCTTCGTATGGCCCTGTCCCAGCAGTCGGAGAATTACCAGTGGATTTGGCAATCGTGCCCAGCCTACAGCAGGCGCGTCGACCAACCACAAGGGCATCGATATCGGAGCATCCTACGGAGCTTCGATCGTAGCGGCAGCCTCCGGGCGTGTGACCACGGCGGCCTATAGTAGTTCTGCCGGCAATTACATCGTCATTTCCCATGGAAACAGTCTGTCTACCGTATATATGCATTGTTCTGCGCTGTATGTGAGCGCAGGCCAGACCGTCAGCGCAGGCCAGGCAATCGCGGCAGTGGGTTCCACCGGTTATTCCACCGGCAACCACCTGCATTTCGGCGTAATTAAGAACGGAAGTTATGTAAACCCAACGGCATACGTGGGCGGATGATCATGACTGTTTGCAGGCACCGTCTCGTGAGGCGTTTTGGCATGCATGGGACAAAAGATAAGGACGTATACTGGAATTATGGAAAATAAAAAGCAGTTTATCAAAGGCTTTGCCGTGGGCATACTCGTCACCGTGCTGTTGGCGGGCGGTATCTTTGCCGGAAGCAATGCACTTACCAAAGCATCTGATGAAAAGAAAGCAGAGAATGGCGAACTGAATCTGACCAGCAGTCAGGTAGAGGATAAAATCACCGAGATTGAGACACTGGTTCAGAATTATTATCTGAATGACATCGACACGGATCAGGTAGAGAACTATCTGTATAAAGGCATGATCGTGGGGCTTGACGACCCCTATGCCGCTTATTATACGAAGGAAGAGTACCAGAGTCTGATGGACTCCACTAATGGCAGCTATTATGGCATTGGCGTGGAAATGAGCCAGAACATGACCACCGGTATCATTACCATTACCCGTGTCTTCGAGGGATCGCCTGCGGAGGAAGCGGGGCTGCTTCCGGGCGACGTGATCTACAGGGTGGATGATGAGGAGGTAACCGGTGAGGATCTGACCAAGGTGGTCTCCAAAGTAAAAGGAGCCGAGGGCACGACCATACCGATCTCTGTGGCCCGGGAAGGGGAGAGCGATTATCTGACCTTCGATGTGGAGCGCAGAATGATCGAGATATCTACCGTAGCTCATAAGCTGCTGGATGGCAATATTGGTTATATCTCCGTGACCAGCTTCGACGACGTGACGGTAAATCAGTTTCTGGCCGCCCTGGATGACCTGGAAAATCAGGGTGAGACCGCTCTCATCATCGATCTCCGTAATAATGGCGGCGGCCTGGTATCCAGTGCCTGCAGCATGCTGGATCGTCTGCTTCCGGAGGGCCTGATTGTATACACGGAGGATAAATACGGCAACCGGGATGAGATGAAATCTGATGTGGAAAACTATTTCGACAAACCGCTGGTTCTCCTGGTAAACGGCAACAGCGCCAGCGCTTCGGAGATCTTTGCCGGAGCCATCAAAGATTATGGCATCGGTACCCTGGTGGGCACTCAGACCTTCGGCAAAGGTATTGTCCAGAAGATCTACCCCTTAAGCGACGGCACCGCCGTGAAGCTGACCGTCTCCAAGTACTACACGCCAAACGGCAACAACATCCATGGAATCGGCATTGCGCCAGACGTGGAGGTGGAACTGGATCCGGCTGTAGCCAATGAAGTGGTGATACCGGAGGAGAAGGACAATCAGCTGCAGAAGGCGATGGAGATCCTGACAGAAAAGTGAAATAAATTGCAAAGCGAAACCCGGTCGGATTTTTACGACCGGGTTTTTTGCGTTCAAATTTGTCGTAAAAATGTGTGAAAGCTTTCGAAAATAGGTAAAAATAGATAAACAGGAGGAAATACATAAAACTAAAACGTTCAAAAAATTCATAAATTATCAATATTCTATACAAAGTGCCAAATCTATGTTTACATAACTGTAAAATAGACATATAAAAATTGTTTAATACGACAAAAGTATCAAAACAGACATAAAATGAGCATAAAATATGCAAAATGTTCATAAAAATACTTGAAAGAAATTTCACCGTCATGTAAGATAAACCCATAGGAAATAAGGAACCAAAAAACATAAAGTTAAGCAAAGAAAGGGAGATTTGAAAAATGTCCAAGATTAGCGAAATGACAAGAGACAGCTGGATCAAAAGCACCTTCCCGGAGTGGGGAACCTGGCTCGTAGAAGATATCGAGAACGAGGTTGTAGCTCCCGGAAACGTGGCTATGTGGTGGCTGGGATGTACCGGCGTATGGTTTAAGACACCGGCTGACACCAATATCACCATCGACCTGTGGTGCGGAAACGGTAAGAGAACCCATGGCGACAACAAGATGAAGCCAGGCCATCAGATGGCAAATATGTGCGGCGGACGTCTGATGCAGCCGAACCTTCGTAACGTACCGTTCGTTATCGACCCGTTCGCTTTCAAGCATGTAGATGCAGTTCTGGCAACTCATTACCATCAGGATCATATGTCTGCTGAGTGGGCAGCACACGTTATCCAGAGCGGTATGACTACTACAGATGAGAACGGAAAAGAGATTCCGGTACCGTTCATCGGACCGAAGAAATCTGTAGAGACCTGGGTAAAATGGGGCGTTCCGGAAGACCGTTGCATTACTGTAAAACCGGGCGACACCATCAAGATCAAGGATCTGGAGATTATCGCGCTGGACAGCTTCGACCGTACCTGTATCGTTACCACAGACGATACCAGCGAGAACAGAGAAGAGCTGACAGGCGTTTGCCCCACCGATATGGATGATAAGGCAGTAAACTACCTGGTTAAGACTCCGGGCGGAAACATCTATCACTCCGGTGACTCTCACTTCTCCATTTACTTTGCGAAGCATGGTAAGGATTATGATATTGATGTTGCGTTTGGTTCCTTCGGTGAGAACCCCATCGGTATGCAGGATAAGATGAGCTCCGTAGATATCCTTCGTATGGCTGAGAACCTGCAGTGTAAGGTTGTTGTTCCGATTCACTGGGATGTGTGGACCAACTTCCAGGCAGACTGCGACGAGATTAAGCTGCTGTATGATTTCAAGAAGGACAGAAACGAGTACAAGTTCCATCCGTTCTTCTGGCAGGTAGGCGGAAAGTACACCTATCCCCAGGACAAGGATAAGATTTACTATCATCACAGAAGAGGCTTTGAGGACTGCTTCGAGCATCCCCAGAACATTCCGTTCCGTTCCTGTCTGTAAGCTTTGGAATAAGGGAGAAGAGGATTATGTTAAGAGAGTTTGTAGAAAAGAAGCATTATCTGTTTGCCAAGGAAGCGAAGGATTGGGAAGACGCTATCATCATGAGCTGCAAGTCTCTGGAGGCAGACGGAACGGTAGAATCCAATTATGCCCATGACATCGTAGAGTGTGTCCGCAAGTACGGTCCGTATATTGTAATCATGCCGAACATTGCGATGCCGCATTCCCAGGAGGGTGCAGTCGGAGTCAATAAGACAGCCATCGGCTTCATGAAGCTGGAGAAGCCGGTCAGCTTTGACCCGAACGACCCGGAAAAGGACGCTCAGCTGTTCTTCACACTGGCATCCTGCAACCCGGATCAGCATCTGAATAATATGATGCGTCTGTCAGAGATGCTGATGAACGAGGAACTGGTAGCAGAGCTTCTGAAGGCCGAGGGGCCGGAGGATCTGCTGAAGCTTCAGGAGAAGTATCTGGACAAGTAAGAACCTGACTGCGGCCTGCGAGGGCGGGCTGCGGTTAAAATAAAGGGGAAAATGTAGGAGGAAAAGAGTTATGGATATTTTAATGAGAGCATGGTCGTATTTTGCTACGAACATTCTGCAGCAGCCGGCGTGGATGATCGGCCTGATCGTACTGATCGGTTACATTCTGCTGAAGAAACCGTGGTATGATGTACTTGGCGGAACCATCAAGGCAGTCGTAGGTTACATGATCCTGGCAGCAGGTTCCGGCGGACTGGTAAGCAACTTCCGTCCGGTGCTGGTAGGTCTGAAGGACCGTTTCAATCTGGACGCTATGGTTATCGACCCGTATTTCGGACAGAACGCGGTAACCGCAGGCGTGGAGGAAGTATTTGGAAAGCCGTTTTCACAGGTTATGATGCTTCTTCTGATTGCGTTTATCATCAACATTTTACTGGTTCGTTTCAGTAAGGTGACAAAGCTTCGTTCCCTGTTTACCACAGGTCACGTACAGGTACAGCAGGCTTCCACAGCTTACTGGCTGATCCTGTTCGCACTGCCGGGACTGGCTACCAATAACACAGCGCTTCTGGTAGTAATGGCAATCGTACTTGGTCTGTACTGGGCAGTAGGCTCCAACCTGACCATCAAGCCGACCCAGGAGCTGACAGACGGCGCAGGCTTCTGTCTTGGACATCAGCAGATCATGGGAGTAGCACTGTTCTCCTGGATCGCAGGCAAGATGCATGAGCGCGACGTAAAGAAGGGCAAAGAGGCTTCCAAGAAGCTGGAGGATATCGAGCTTCCGGGCTTTATGTCCATCTTCAACGAGAACATGGTATGTACCGCAATTCTGATGACTGTATTCTTTGGAGCAATCCTTCTGGTTCTTGGCAGAGATTATCTGACTGAGGCCGGATTCATGAAGGAGGGACAGAGCTTCGTATTCTACATCCTGACTGTCTGCCTGAACTTCGCAGTATATCTGGCAATCCTGCAGCTGGGTGTTCGTACCTTCGTAACAGAGCTGACCAATTCCTTCCAGGGTATTGCCAATAAGTGGCTCCCGGGTTCCGTACCGGCAGTAGACTGTGCAGTATCTTACGGTTTCGGTTCTCCCAACGCAGTACCGCTTGGATTCCTGGCTGGTGCTCTGGGACAGTTCCTTGCCATCGGCGCTCTGATTCTTCTGAAGAGCCCGGTACTGGTAATTGCCGGATTCGTACCTGTTTTCTTTGACAACGCGACCATCGCGGTGTATGCTAATAACAAGGGCGGTCTGAAGGCAGCACTTATCCTGCCGTTTATCTCCGGTCTGTGCCAGGTATTCGGTTCTGCGCTCATCGCAGGCTGGGTAGGAATGGCAGCATACGGCGGATACCTTGGTATGTGGGACTGGGCAGTTGTATGGCCGGTATTCACAGTTCTGATGAAGTACTTAAGCTACGCAGGTCTGGCAATCGTTATCGTTGCCCTGCTGGCTATCCCGCAGCTGCAGTACAGAGCTGACAAGGAAGGCTACTTCCTGATGACTGAGGACTGGGAAGCATACAAAGAGCTGAAGGCTAAGAAGGCTGAATAAAGATTCGTCAAATATACACTAGTTAATCCGATAGGAGGAAACGACAATGTTGAACATTTTGGTTTGCTGCGCAAACGGCGCCGGAACAAGTCTGATGATGAAGATGACTACAGAGAAGGTTGTAAAGTCTCTGGGTATCAAGGTTGGAAAGCTGCATCACTGCTCTCTTTCTGAAGGAAAGAGCTCCGCAACCCAGTTTGATGTAGTATTCTGCCCGCTGAACTTCATCTCCATGTTCAAGGAAGCAGAAGCAAAGGGTGTCCATGTAATCGGTCTGAAGAACGTCATGTCTCAGGCAGAGATGGAAGAGAAACTGAAAGCATCCGGAGTGCCGCTTGAGTAATAACTAAAACGAGGGCGCTTCCCTGTGGCTGGAAGGCCGCGGGGAGGCGCTTTTGAGTTTTGGGTAAATAAGAGAGAAGGAGTGTGGCGTCGTGAAAACAAGCCGTTCAATTGTAAACAGTCGAAGAGAGAGAATCCTGGAGACCGTGAGGAATGGCGGAGATGTATCTGTAAACAGCTTATCGGAGCAGCTGCAGGTATCGCCTCTGACGATTCGACGCGATCTCCAGTATCTGGAAGAACATAAATTGCTGGAGCGTTTCTATGGAGGAGCGCGTACAGGAAATGCGGAGGTTCCGCGCCAGAACAGCCGGGAGCTTCGAAAGGAACGGATCGCCAGGTACGCGGCCAGCCTGGTGGAAGACGGTGACAGTATTCTTCTGAACACCAGCACCACAGCCCTTGCGATGGTAAAATATATCACCAGCCGGAATGTAACGATCATTACAAATAATGGCAATATTATCAACGAAGAGAATCCTTCCCATGCAACCATTGTGCTTCTGGGCGGAGAACTCCGTTATCAGAAGGGCGCCATGGTGGGCGATTTCACCAAGAACAGTCTGGCTTATGTGGCCGCGAAAAAGTGCTTTGTCGGATGTACGGGTATCAGTCCGGATATCGGTATGGTGACAGAGATGATGAGCGAGGTAAATCTGAATCAGATGATGTTTCAGAGAGTAACTGGAACGACCTATATATTGGCAGACAGCTCCAAATTCGGTGTCAGAACCGGAGGCGTATCCTGTCCGCCGGAGAAGATAGAAAATATTATCACGGACGTAAATGCCCCGGCGCAGATGGTCTGTGAATTTCGAGAAATGGGAACCTGGGTATATCAAGTAGATTAGGTAACTGGTCAGGTACTGAACAGTTACAGATTAGGAGATTGTGACAATGAAGGTAAATAAGATTAAAACACATGAGCTTGAGAAATGCTATTCTATCTGTCCGCTGACCTACAACGGAACAGAGCATATGCTGGTAGCAGCAGAGAAGGTAAACAAGTGCCTGCTGTTTGACCTGGATGGAAACCTGGAGGAGACCGTATGGGACGAGCCGGGCGGAGTTATGACTATGGTTCAGATTCCGGGAAGCAACGGCGAGTTCCTTGCTACCCATAAATTCTATTCACCGAATGATTCCAAGGAGGCAAAGATCATTCTGGCTTCCCCGAAGGGAAAGAATGACTGGGTAGTAAAGACCATCGTAGACCTGCCCTTCGTACATCGTTTCGATATCCTGACCAGAGGCGGCGTAAACTACATCATTGCCTGCGCGCTGAAGTCCGGTCATGAGTTCAAGGACGACTGGAGTATGCCGGGTAAGGTATGGGTCGGCGAGCTTCCGAATGACTTAAGCGACATCAACGAGAACAACCAGATCAAGCTGGTTCCGCTGAAGGAGGATCTGCTGAAGAATCATGGCTATTGCCGCGTAGAGAAGGACGGCGTCATGAGCGGTATCGTGGGAACCGAGAACGGCATCTTCAAGGTAACACCGCCTGCTGAAAAAGGCGGCGAGTGGACCGTAGAAACTCTGACAGAGGATCCGGCCAGCGATATGACCTTCGCTGATTTCGACGGAGACGGCGAGGATGAGATGCTGGTAATGACACCGTTCCACGGCGACACCATCAAGATTTACAAGAAGGCAGACGGCAAGTATACCTGCGTGAAAACCTTTGAGGGCTCCTATGAGTTTCTGCACGGTATCTGGGGTGCGGAGATCCTGGGCAAGGGCATGGCGATCATCGGCAACCGTAAGGGCGACCGCGACCTGATGGCATGCTACCATGACGGCAAAGATTATGTTCTGGAAGTGCTGGATCATAACGTAGGACCGGCAAATACCCGTGTATACAAGAAACCGGGCAACAAGCTGGGTATCCTGTCCACCAACCGTGAGATTGACGAAATCGCGTTTTATGAGATTGAGAGCCTGTAAGGGCTCTCCCTATGAGAGGAAATATTATGAAAGCATATAGCATTGGATTATACGAGAAAGCCATGCCGAACACGCTGACCTGGAAAGAGAAGCTGGAGGCGGCCAAAGAGGCAGGCTACGATTTCGTGGAAATCAGTATCGATGAGACCGACGCGAAGCTGGCCCGTCTGGACTGGACGAAGGAAGAACGCCTGGAACTGGTAAAGACCATGTATGAGGTGGGTCTGCCCATTCGCAGCATGTGTCTGTCCGGTCACCGGAAATACCCGCTGGGAAGCAGCGACCCGGCGACAGAGGCCAGAAGCCTGGAGATCATGGAGAAGGCTATTCAGCTGGCAGACGACCTGGGCGTCCGCATCATTCAGCTGGCAGGCTACGACGTATATTACGACGAGTCCACACCGGAGACCGTAGAGCGTTTCGGACGGAACCTTAAGAAGGCTGCCCGGATGGCAGCCAGAGCAGGCGTACTCATGGGCTTTGAGACCATGGAGACCGAGTTCATGAATACCTGCGAAAAGTCCATGAAATATGTGGACAAGATTAATTCCACTTACTTGAATGTATATCCGGATTGTGGTAACATCAATAATGCAGCAATCACTTACGGAACCGATGTACTTGCAGATCTTCGAAGCTGTGACGGTCATGTGGTTGCTATGCATCTGAAAGAAACTGTTCCGGGTAAATTCCGCGACATGATGTATGGAGAGGGACAGGTAGATTTTCCGGCGATGATTGACACCGCATGGGAGATGGGCGTACGCCGTTATGTAACGGAGTTCTGGTATCTGGGCAAGGAAGACTGGAAGGCAGACCTGCATTTTGCAAATTCTGCCATGCGTAAGCTTCTGGATCAGAAAGAAAACGACTAAGCGCGGTCCGCAGTATCATTTTCAAGGAGGAAAAATCATGTTAGAGGAACTGAAAAAACAGGTATACGAAGCAAATATGGAGCTTCCGAGAAGAGGACTTATCACCTATACATGGGGAAATGTCAGTGGAATCGACCGGGAAAAGGGTCTTTTTGTAATCAAACCCAGCGGAGTAGAATACGATCTGCTGAAGCCGGAGGATATGGTAGTTATCGACCTTGAAGGCAATAAGGTAGAGGGTGATTACAATCCGTCCTCCGATACACCGACCCATCTGGAGCTGTATAAGGCGTTCCCGAAGATTGGCGGCGTAGTACATACCCATTCTCCGTGGGCTACCTCCTGGGCACAGGCAGGCCGCAGCATTCCCTGCTACGGAACCACTCACGCAGACTACTTCTACGGCGAGATTCCCTGTGCAAGAAGCCTGACCGCTGACGAGATCAACGGTGAGTATGAGAAGAACACAGGCCTTGTTATCATCGAGACCTTCAACGAGAGAGGCATCGATCCGATGCACGTACCGGGCGTTCTGTGTACCAACCACGGACCGTTCACCTGGGGAACCGACGCAGCCAACGCAGTACACAACGCAGTCGTTCTCGAAGAGGTTGCCAAGATGGCATGCCGCACCGAGATCCTGAATGCCAGAGTACAGCCTGCACCGCAGGTTATCCAGGACAAGCATTTCCTGAGAAAGCACGGTGCGAATGCTTACTACGGACAGATTAAGAGATAAAGAAAGAGAGATAAGAAAGCAGCAGCCGGATCCCATGTGATTCGACTGCTGTTTTTTATTTGTTCACGCAGCTGCTTTCGTTTCAGAAATTTGAATCGATGTTTTCAAAGTAAATAATTTGATAATCTTTGTCAATACTATGAGAAAAGGGCATCCGCGCATTGACTTAAAAAATGGAATCTGTTACGATACAGGGAGTTAGATAACACTAACTGCATGTGAATAAATCAGGCAGACTCCTTTGGGAATCCCCTACGGGGATACCTATAGGCGCGGGAAACAAGCGCAAAGCTTGAAAGAATTGGATTATCCTTCCTGTGTCCATGAGACTGGGAAGATGTATCGGGTGGCTCCCTTGCATCTTCCGGTGTTCTGCCCGAAAAGAGATTCATATTGAAAGGAGATTATCAAAATGGATTTTTTACAGATTGAGAAGGTTGTGGGAAGAGAGATTCTGGATTCCAGAGGAAATCCGACGGTAGAGGCTGAGGTAACTCTGGCAGATGGCACCGTAGCGCGCGGAACCGCTCCCAGCGGCGCTTCTACAGGTGAATTTGAGGCGCTGGAGCTGCGTGACGGTGACAAAAGCCGATATCTGGGAAAGGGCGTTACAAAGGCCGTAGAGAACATCAATACCATTATCAATGAGGCAGTCAAAGGCCTGGATGCTTCTGACATCTACGCCGTAGACCGTGCCATGATCGAGGCGGACGGCACGAAGGACAAGTCCAAGCTGGGTGCAAACGCGATTCTGGCCGTATCCATCGCGACCTGCCGTGCGTCAGCAGCAGCTCTGGATATGCCGCTGTATCGTTTCCTGGGCGGCATCAATGGCAATCGCCTGCCGGTGCCGATGATGAATATTGTAAATGGTGGCTGCCATGCACTGTCCTCCGGACTGGATGTACAGGAGTTCATGATCATGCCGGTGGGCGCGCCTTCCTTTAAGGAGTGCCTAAGATGGTGTGCGGAGGTATTCCATGCGCTGGCGTCTATCCTGAAAGAGAGAGGGCTGGCCACATCCGTCGGTGACGAGGGTGGTTTTGCTCCGGCACTTAAATCTGACGCAGAGGCTATTGAGACGATTCTGGAGGCCGTAAAGAAGGCCGGATACGAGCCGGGTAAGGATTTCATGATTGCAATGGATGCGGCTTCTTCTGAGTGGAAGAGCGAGAAGGGCAGGGGCTTTTACAAGCTGCCGAAGGCCGGTACAGAATTTACGGCGGAGCAGCTGATTGAGCACTGGGCTGACCTTTGCGAAAAGTATCCGATTATTTCGATCGAGGATGGTCTGGATGAGGAGGATTGGGAAGGCTGGCAGAAGCTGACGGCCCGTCTGGGCGACAAGGTACAGCTGGTTGGCGATGACCTGTTTGTGACTAATACGGAGCGTCTGTCTAAGGGAATTGAGATGGGCTGCGGTAACTCTATTCTGATCAAACTGAACCAGATTGGTTCTGTGTCTGAGACGCTGGAAGCTATCAAGATGGCTCATAAGGCTGGTTATACGGCTGTTACCTCCCATCGTTCCGGCGAGACTGCGGATACGACGATCGCAGATCTGGCGGTTGCGCTGAATACCTGCCAGATTAAGACGGGTGCGCCGAGCAGAAGTGAGCGTGTGGCGAAGTACAATCAGCTGCTGCGTATCGAGGAGGCATTGGGTAAATCAGCGGTTTATCCGGGAATTAAGGCGTTTAATGTGAAGTAAGGTATAGAAGACGGACGGGCAGGGACTTTGTGATTTCCGTGTTCATCGTTTATCGGACAGTGTGTGCCACCCACGGACTTGAGGTCCGCAGGTGCCCCACGCAGTCCGCTAAAACGCTGTACACTGGAAAACTACAAAGTCCCTGTCCTGTTTTCTTGCAGAAAATGCGGACGTTATATATATAAATATATATATATGAAAAC
>USDU01000056.1 GCA_900553635.1 uncultured Lachnospiraceae bacterium
GGGAGCCGACCATACGGAACTCAAATTTATTACCGGTAAACGCGAAAGGTGAAGTACGGTTCCGGTCGGTGGCGTCCTTGGCGAAATCCGGCAGGGTCCGCACACCAGTGTGCAGATGGCCGCCCTTGATGCTGTGGGTCGCCTCACCCGTACTGATAAGCTGAGACAACACATCCTCCAGCTGGTCGCCCAGATAAACAGAGATAATCGCAGGCGGAGCCTCGTTGGCGCCCAGACGGTGATCATTTCCCACATCGGAAGCAGACTCCCGAAGCAGGGCCGCATGCTCATCCACGGCCTTCAGGATACAGGTCAGCACCAGCAGAAACTGGATATTCTCATGGGGCGTTTTACCCGGATCCAGAAGATTGATGCCGTCATCGGTAGTCAGAGACCAGTTATTGTGCTTACCGGAACCATTGACCCCGGCAAAAGGCTTCTCATGAAGCAGACACTGCAGGCCATGAAGATAAGCCACCTTCTTCAACGTCTCCATAATCAGCTGATTGTGATCCACGGCCACATTACACTCCGCATAAATAGGAGCCAGCTCATGCTGACCCGGAGCCACCTCATTGTGCTGGGTCTTGGCAGACACGCCCAGCTTCCACAGCTCCTTATTTACATCCTCCATGAAATCCGCAATCCGCTCGCGGATAACACCGAAATAATGATCATCCAGCTCCTGTCCTTTCGGCGGCATGGCGCCAAACAGAGTCCGACCGGTAAAAATCAGATCCTTTCGCTTCAGATACTTCTCCCGATCCACCAGGAAATACTCCTGCTCCACACCCACAGACGGTGTCACACGGTTGGAAGTCGTATTGCCAAATAGTCTGAGCAGGCGTAAAGACTGCTTATTAATGGCCTCCATGGAACGAAGCAGCGGCGTCTTCTGATCGAGAGCCTCACCCTTATAAGAGCAGAACGCCGTCGGAATATACAGAATTGCCCGGGAACCGTCCTCATCCTTCTTCACAAAAGCCGGAGAAGTGCAGTCCCAGGCCGTATAACCTCTCGCCTCAAAAGTGGCGCGCAGGCCTCCGGACGGGAAAGAAGACGCGTCCGGCTCACCCTTTACCAATTCTTTACCGGAGAACTCCATCAGTACCTTCCCATCCGCCTTGGGCGCGGACAAAAACGCGTCATGCTTCTCCGCCGTCGCACCGGTCAGAGGCTGGAACCAATGGGAATAATGGGTTGCGCCCTGCTCCAGCGCCCATTCCTTCATCTCATGGGCCACCACATCAGCCACCGCCAGGTCAAGCTCCTTACCCTCCCGGATAGTCTGCTTCAGCTCCTTATAAATCTTCTTCGGCAGCCGTTCCTGCATCACCGTATCATTAAACACATTTTCGCCGAAAATCTCGGAAATATTCGTCTTCCCTTCCATAATCCTCTCCCCGTATTCTCTTTGTTGTCAGTTACCGTATTTCACAAAAAATTTCTTTACCTAGTACTTTAACACGATTTTTTTCTGCTGTCGATATAAAATGCCCCTGTTTTTTATTATTTCTTCTACTATCCGTTTATCACTATATGAAGTAAATCCCTATACCTGCATACCGCCCTATTTACGAATCACCATCATCCTTTTACCAATCCACAACGTATATCTCTGCCAAGAATAGCCTGGGTCCCCCTTGGAAACGTTAGCGAATTTTGCGTAGGAACGAGCAGGCTGGCAGCATCTGAAGGAGACACTGTCTGAGGGCCTTTAGGCCCGAGTTTGCCGGTCAGATGCGTATAAGCCGCCTGCGAGGAGTAGCAAAATCCGCGTTGTTCCCAAGGGGGACCCAGGCTATTCTTGCAGTTCACTATTTAAATTCTAATATCCTTCTTCCTCTTCCACCACCAGCGCGTCACGTACTTCCTCTGGCATGCGGATCTCCACCGCTCTCTGGTTGTTCGTGATCTCCACACGAGTGTGCTCGCCGCCGAACTCACCATCCAGCGTCCAGGGCACCGACTCCTCGGATTCAATCACCACCCGGGAGCTCCGGAAAGAATACATATACTTGGTATCAATCTGTTCGATCAGCAGCGCCGCCAGAATCTCCTGCAGCTCCATGGGATTCTTTGGCCGCATAATAAAGGTCATCTCAAAGACACCGTCATCGAAAATCACGTTTTTTCCGATGATACTCTTAAAGCCACCCACCGACTTGGAATTGGTAATCATCCCAAAGAGGAAATCCCCTTCAAAGGTGGCCTCTTCGCTGGTAACCTTCAGCTTGTAGGACTTCACATTCATGAGCTGTTTCATGCCCTCCAGCACGTAAGCCATATGGCCCAGCACATTCTTCATTTCCTGCTTCGTCGTGTAAGACACATCCGTGAAGATGCCAAAGGCCGCCACATAGATGAAATTGCGGTCATTTAAGGAACCCACATCGATGGAATAATTGACACCCCGCACGGCGATTTCTGCCGCCTGATCCATATTATTGGGAATCTGTAAGGATCTGGCGAAATCATTGCAGGAACCCGCCGGAATATAGCCCACCGGAATCTTATGCTTTCTCTGCATCATACCGGTCATGACCTCGTCCAGAGTACCGTCGCCGCCGCTGCAGACCACCAGATCGTAATCGTCCGGCAAATCCCGAACCTGCTCTATAGCGTCCTGAGGCGCGCGGGTCGGGTAAATGGTAATCGCGTAACCGGCATCGGACATGGCCTGAATGATGCCGTACAGCTTTCCTCTGATATTCTCTTTTCCCGCATGGGGATTATAGATAAAAAACAGTTTCTTCTCTAAATGCAGCATTTTCAAATCACCTCGTCAAAAGCAATCACACCACAATTGTTAAGCAAAGATACCGCCGATGACGGTATAGGACAACACCGTCATAATGAAGGACGCCAGCAGAATGCCGAGTATAACTGCCGGGAACGCCTTCTTAAACTTGATGCCGAGCAGGGCCGCAATCAGGGATCCGGTCCATGCGCCGGTACCCGGAAGTGGGATACCTACAAATAACAAAAGTCCCCAGAACTCGTATTTTTCGATCTGCTCCTTCTTGTTCATGGCCCGGTTTTCCATCTTTTCCACAAAGGGCTTCAGATGCTTCGTGCCCTTCAGCCAGGTAAAAATCTTCGTAATAAAAAGCAGAATAAACGGCACCGGAATCAGATTGCCGATGATGCAGATGGGAATCGCGCGCCACATGGGCACATTTAAAAATGCCGGTCCGGCTGCCAGAAGGCCGCCGCGGAGCTCCAGGATCGGAATCATGGAAATAATAAAAATAATCAGCTCTTTCGCCGCAGATCCGCCCAGATTCTGCACAAACCATTGTACCAGTGTTTCTGTCATAATAAATTAATTTCCTTTCTTTCGCAGGAATGCAAGCAATGCATCCATTTCTTCATCTGTGCCCACGGTGATCCGCAGATAATTGTCGATTCGCGGGGACGCGAAATAACGCACATAGATATCTTCTTTCTTTAATTCCTCAAAGAGCTCCTTTGCAGGCCAGCTCTTATGTGTGGCAAAAATAAAGTTAGACTGAGAGTCCGGGAAGGTAAAGCCAAGATCCGTAAGCTCCTTCTTCACACGTTCTCTTGTGGCCACAATTTTGCCCACAGTTTCTCTAAAATAAGCCTCATCCTTCACGGCAGCCGCGCCAAGCTTGATGCTCGGCAGATTCATCGTGTAGGAATTAAAGGAATATTTTACATCGTTCAGGTATTTGATAAGCCTGGGCTGTCCCACAGCGAAGCCAATCCGCATACCGGCCAAGGAACGGGACTTGGAAAAGGTCTGTACCACCAGCAGGTTATCATACTTGTCTACCAGCTCCATGGCGGAAGGGCCGGCGAAATCCACATAAGCCTCGTCTACAATCACGATGCTGTCCGGATTCCTGGAAATGATTTCCTCCACCTGGTCGAGTTCCATATAGATACCGGTGGGCGCATTGGGGTTCGGAAAAATAATACCGCCGTTTTCCTTAAAATAATCCGCCTTCACAATCCGGAAATCTGCATCCAGAGCGGGGCGCTCATACTTGATTCCGAACAGATCCGCCCAGACACTGTAGAAGGAATAGCTGATGTCCGGGAACAGAATCGGCTTTTCCGAATTAAAAAATGTCTGGAACGCCATGGCAATCACATCGTCGGAACCCACGCCAACGAAGATGCAGGACGGATCCTTATGATAATATTCTGCCAGCGCATTCACCAGTTCGGACACTGCCGGATCCGGATAGAGCCGCAGGCGGTCGGTATCCAGCTCCTCCAGGGCCTTCAGCACGCCCGGCGCGGGCGGATACGGGTTTTCATTGGTATTCAGTTTGATCATGCCCGGCCGGTTCGGCTGTTCGCCCGGTGTATAGGGAACAACTTTGCGGACATTGGCTTCCCATGCTTTCATAATCTGACTCCTCTTTTGAATGATAATAGTATAGCTTACAGTAGTCCGCGCTCTCTTACAACCCCTTTTTCAATTAAAAATACAGGTTTGTAAGACATTTTTGCCTGCCTGAGACCATCTTCGCCCAGATCCTCCTCCCGGTTCAGATACCGGTAAGCCGCTCCCTCGTGAAGGGCGAACTGCTGGTTGATGACTGTGTAGGCTCCCTGCACCTCGGTCAGAGCCTTCTCAATATGGACAATCATGGTATCCTTCTTGTTACCCGGCTCACCGATGGTGCAGGCTGCGATTTTGCCATTCACACGCAGCGCGCCGCCCCGGAATCCCAGCTCGTCGTATAACCGCAACGCATTCTGCGCTACACAGATCTCCGCATTCTTCTCCTCGTCCCCGTCGCAGCCGTTCTCATGCCGCCACGCCAGCACCATCTGGAAGCACTCTTCCACATTGTCTTTGGTAATTGGCTCATAGGCCCAGTCCTCGTAGAGGCTCATGAATTTATTCACATGATTTTTCTTGCTATGATACTTCTTGCCGGAGAGCTTCGCCAGCTTCTCGGTCTCGTAGACATAGTCGGCGTAATTCCGATCATACTTGATCTCAAAGCGGCCCGGATACAGTTCCTCCAGCTTCGCGAAATCCTCTTTCGTAATGTTGTGCAGTTGGAAAATTTCTCCATTTTCTTTGCAATGCTCCATCAGCGCGTCGAGGGTCTTCTTCTTATCTCCCGGTCCCACCGGAAAGGTATAAGAATAGACGCCGTCTACCTCGCCGAATATCAGATTGTCCTCCACAATGGCGAATCCCGTGTTATAAAACCGGGACCAGAGATAGATATTACCGAAGGTCATCTCACAGCTTCTGGTATCCGCGTGAGCCAGATACCGTTCCAGCAGTTCCCGGTCCTCCAGCTCCGGACGTTTCATTTTTAATTCCATAAATCTTTCCCTTTTATATCCTGTTTTTTTCTCTTAGTATTCCACTCATTTTTCCCGAATATCTATTCTATCGCAAAAAAGCGCGAAGTTCAAGTAACCCCGCGCTTTTTCTTTTGCTCAGATTTTACATGTTGTAGAGCTTCTCATAGACCCCGTGCATGGCCATCAGCTCCTCGTGGGTTCCTTCTTCCGCGATGCCGTCCTCGGTCAGAACCAGGATGCGCTCCGCGTTGCGAATCGTGGACAGGCGGTGGGCGATGACAAAGGTGGTCCGATCCTTCGCCAGGGTTTCCAGGGATTCCTGCACGATGCGCTCGCTCTCATTGTCCAGAGCGCTGGTGGCCTCATCGAAAATAAGGATGCGCGGATTCTTCAGGAATACTCTCGCGATGGAGAGCCGCTGCTTCTGACCGCCGGAGAGCTTCACGCCCCGCTGGCCGATATCTGTGTCATAGCCATCCGGCAGTTCCATAATGAAATCATGAGCATTGGCATTCCTGGCCGCCTCAATCACTTCTTCCCGGGTAGCATCCGGCCTGCCGTAGAGAATGTTATCCATGACTGTTCCGGCAAAGAGATAGACGTCCTGCTGCACGATACCGATATTTTCACGCAGGCTCTGAAGGGTTACATCGCGGACATCATTTCCGTCAATGCAGACACTTCCGCCGGTCACATCGTAAAACCTGGGAATCAGGCTGCAAAGGGTCGTCTTGCCGCCGCCGGAAGAACCCACCAGGGCCACATAGCTGCCTGCCGGCACATTAAGGCTCACATGATCCAGCACCTTCTCCGTGGCGTCCTCATACCGGAAGGATACATCCCGAAACTCCACCGTTCCACACACATCTGTAAGCGTCTTCGCGCCTTCTTTGTCCGCAATATCCGGCTCGATATCCATGATTTCCCGAAATCTGGTGTAGCCGGAATAACCATTCTGGAACTGTTCGGTAAAGTTAATGAGTTTCTTTACCGGCTCCGTAAAGTTTGCAATATATAAAAGGAATGTGATCAGATCCGGAATGGCCATATTGCCATCTACAATCAGTCTGGAGCCGGCCAGTACTACCACAATCGTCACAGCTGTCAGCATAGCGTTCAGTACCGACTGATAGGTCCCCATATAGAGATAGCTGCGGCGCTTGGTAGCCAGAAAACGCTCATTGCCTTTCTTGAATTTTCGCATCTCTATGTCTTCATTGGCAAAGGATTTCACCACCCGGATACCGGACAGGTTGTCCTCAATCTGTCCGTTGATATCTGCCATCTTTACGCGGTTCTCCTTAAAGACCCGCTTCATCCGCTTGTTCAAATACAGGGCAAAGGCCAGGATAAAGGGCAGGAAGCATGCGGTGAGAATCGTCAGGCGCATATTGATATGCCCCAGAATCACCAGCGCTCCCACAATTTTAATCAGGGAAATGATGATGTCCTCGGGCCCGTGATGCAGAAGCTCCGTAATGTCAAACAGGTCATTGGTGACCCGGGACATGAGCTGACCCACCTTCTGGTTGTCATAGAAGGTGAAGGCCAGCTTCTGATAATGCCCGAAAATGTCATTGCGCATCCCGTATTCCATACGTGCGCCCATCAGATGCCCCCAGTACGTGATATAAAAATTGCAGCCCAGCTCTACCAGAAGAAGTACCAGCATCAGCACGCTCAGCCGTACGATGGTCTGCCAGGCTGCGCCACTCTCCTCATAAATGACGGTACCGGTAATATACCGGACAATCAGGGGCATAGCCAGCGTTACACTGGCACCCAGGGTGGCGAAAAACAAGTCTAACGCCAAAAGTCCCTGATAGGGACCGTAATAGGAAAAAATACTTACTTTTTTATTTGTCTTACTCATACTTTACCTAATTTAAGGGCGCCCTATGGACGCCCTTAACCTTACTTATGAAAATAATTTCTCGTTGTATACGCCGTCCGCAATCAGCTTCTTGAAGGAATCCACTACAGACTGCTTATCCTCTTTGTATGTAACTCCGAACCATTTGTCCTTGGTCTCCAGCACGCGGACGGTTGCCTTGCCGCTCTTCAGCAGCTCATCAATGATACCCGGCAGCAGATACTCCGCTTTGATATCGCCCGGCTTCACATTCTTCAGAAAATCAGCAAATCCGGTCTCTACCACGTCCAGAAACTCCGGGGTCAGCCCCCACATGTTCATGGATACATAGCTGTCCGCATCTACCGGAACCAGCTTGTCGCCCTCGCCCGGTACGGCTGCGCCGCCCTCGTACTTCACGATGCCGCCTGTCTCTACCACGTCAGTCAGGAAGCCGTCCTTAACCTGGCAGATGCCACGGGTAACCGCTCCATTATCACTCAGGGTATTGCCCAGGATGAAGCCTGCCATACAGAAATCAAATTTTCCGGTATCCTCATGATCGGCCACCAGATAATCATGTACCTTTACGAACGCTTCTTTTCCGTAGTAATCGTCCGCGTTGATAACAACAAACGGCTCCTCCAGAAGTCCTTTGCAGCTTAAGACTGCCTGGCCGGTTCCCCAGGGCTTGGTACGTCCTTCCGGTACAGAAAAGCCTTCCGGCAGATTGTCAATAGCCTGGAACGCGTACTCGACCTCGGTGATCTTCTCGATACGGTTACCGATGATCTCTTTGAAATCCTTCTCCAGATCCTTACGGATGATGAATACGACTTTATTGAATCCTGCCTCCAGAGCGTCATGGATGGAATAATCCATGATGATCTCTCCGCTGGGTCCTACCGGCTCCAGCTGCTTGATACCGCCGCCAAAACGGCTTCCGATTCCGGCTGCCATAACAACCAGTGCTGTTTTCTTCATTGTGATATCCTCCCTATGATTTTCTCCCTATTTATACGCTTTTCATCGCATTGATGATATGCAGTACACTCTCCTCGCAGAGCTCGTCACTCAAAGCTTCTACCATGACGCGAAGCAGTGGCTCGGTTCCGCTCTTTCTCACCAGAACGCGTCCCTCGGTTCCCAGACGGTCCTCCACCTCTTTGATGGCCTTCTGCACATCCGGATGGTTCAAAGTCGCGTCCATATCCTGTACCCGCAGGTTCTGCAGCAGCTGCGGATAAATCTTCACTTCGCCTGCCAGAGTACCCAGAGAAGCCTTCTTCTCCAGCATGACCTCCATGATCTTCAGGGAAGTCAGGATGCCGTCGCCGGTGGTCGCGTGTTTGCTGAAAATGATGTGTCCGGACTGCTCGCCGCCCAGCTGATAGCCGTTTTGGGACATATTCTCATAGACATATTTGTCACCGACTGCTGTCTTCTCATAACGCAGTCCCACCTGATCGCAGGCCTTGTAAAGTCCCAGATTGGACATAACGGTGGTAACGATGGTATTGTCCTTCAGCGCGCCCTGCTCCATCATGTACTTTCCGCACACATAAAGAATCCGGTCGCCGTCCACCACTTCGCCGTTCTCGTCTACCGCGATGCAGCGATCCGCGTCACCGTCGTAAGCGAAGCCCACGTCCAGTCCCTGCTCCTTCACGAATTTCTGCAGGATCTCGATGTGCGTGGAACCACAGTTCGTATTGATGTTGGTACCGTCCGGCTCGTTGTTGATCACATAGGTCTTGGCTCCCAGGGCGTCAAATACGCTCTTGGCGATGGCGGAAGAGCTGCCGTTGGAGCAGTCCAGGCCCACCCGGATGTTCTTAAAGGAACGGGTCGGCAGAGAAATCAGATAACCGATATAGCGGTTTCTTCCTGCCGCAAAATCGATGGTTCTTCCGATGTCCTCTCTGGTGGCCAGCGGGCGCTCCTCGGTCTTGCCATCAATATACGCCTCAATCTTCTCCTCTACCTCGGCCTCCAGCTTGTGACCCTGGCCGTTGATAACCTTGATTCCATTATCATAGAACGGGTTGTGGCTGGCAGAAATCATGATACCGCAGTCAAAGCCCTCGGTCCGTACCACATAGGATACGCTGGGGGTCGTGGTCACGTGTAACAGATACGCGTCCGCGCCGGAGGCTGTGATGCCTGCTGCCAGGGCGTACTCAAACATATAGCTGCTTCTTCTTGTATCTTTACCGATCACAATCTTCGCCTTGTGCTCTCTTCCATAATACCATCCCAGGTATCTTCCTACCTTAAATGCGTGTTCTACGGTCAGTTTTACATTGGCCTCTCCGCGAAAGCCGTCGGTTCCAAAATACTTTCCCATATTCTACTCCTTTTTCACTGTCAGTTGTGCAGACGAAGGATCCATTTGCCTGAAAATGAGCGCACTGCGCCTGCTGAGTGATACTTTGCCTTTATTATATCAAAATCTGGCAAATACACAAGGTTTATTTTATTTCAGCCTTTTCCCAAGCTCCCCGGCGGTGCGATCCGGCAGCAGTCGGTCAGCTCCCGGACGCATTCCAGATAGGTTTCCAGATTCTGAGCCTTTTTGATTTTCTTGCTGTACTTCTCCGCATGCTCGAAGAGGTGGCTCTGATAAAACCAGAGCTCTTTTACCTTATATAAGACATTCCGGTCGCCGATATCCAGCGCCCGGTAGCCGTCCACCAGACGTTGCTGAAATTCCCGGAATTTTTCCCGACGGGTTTTCTCATCCCATCTTGAATCCCCGCCCCGCAAGGTAACCGGAAGTCCCGGATTCAGGATGATGCCGCGCCCCAGCATTACGCATTCCTCCTGCGGGAATTCTTTCTCGAACTCCGCGATCTGTTTTTCCGTAAATAAGTCTCCATTATAGCAGAGAGGCGCTTTACTCTTCTCCAGAGCGCAGCGGAAGACTTCTTTCCGCGGCGTATTTTTATAATAATCAGCCTGTAATCTCGGATGGATAATCAGCTCATAGAGCGGATAGCGGTTATAGACAGCTAACAGCTTTTCAAACTCTTCGTCCGCTTCCATGCCGATGCGGGTCTTCACCGACAGTTTCATTTCCCCGGGAAGACCCTTGAAAACCATGTCCAGAAATCGTTCCAATTCCTCCGGGGATGCCAGAAAGCCTGCGCCCTTGCCCCGGGTGACTACGGTTTTGGACGGGCAGCCCAGGTTCAGGTTGATTTCCTGATACCCCATTTCCTGCAGGGTCTCAGTTAGCTCCAGAAAGCCTTCTGCATGGTTCGTCAGAATCTGCGGCACCACGTGCAGTCCCTCATTGTGCTGTGACAGCACCTCGTTTCGCTCCTTGGTTTTCATGCTGCGCTTCTCATGCGGCTCCAGAAACGGGGTGAAATATTTGTCCAGCGGACCGTAGACGGCTGCGTGAGCATTGCGGTAGATGAAGGTGGTGACGCCCTCCATGGGGGCCAGATAGATGCGTGATATCGGCATGGCTGTGTGCTCCTGTTCCCTTTTATTCTTTCTGAAAACAGAAGTATGTTGTCAGCTTCTGTCCAGTTTCGCCCTCTATCTTATCACATGTATCGCACAGATGCATTCTTTTTTCGCTCTGGTTTGGGATGCCCTTATCCGCACACGTAAACTGGTTGACCCCTCCCCGCTTTTGCGCTATTCTATTTAAATAAGATACATGTTTTCTTTACTATTGCATAAAATGATTTCAGACCGGAGGTTTTTATGTATACACTTTCTCTGTTTCTGCTGACCCTGTTCAGTCTCTATATCGGTGTCTTCGCTTTCTTCCGCTGGGACGCTTCTTTTCTGCGGAATCTCAGTCACGCGCCCGTCCAGGCCCTGTTTATCCTGGCCTTTGGCGCGCTGCTTCTGGCGGCGCTGGTGCTTTTATACCGCCTGGTAAATGGCATGTCTGAGAAAAATCAGAAGCGTCTGGGGCTGTCCTTTCTTCTGATACTGGCTGTCGGGCAGCTCGGTTTTCTGGCTGTGATTCGTCCCCAGCTTCGCTATGATCCCTTAAAAATCTTCGATATGGCCATCGAAATGCTGCGGACGCACACCATCTCCGGCACTTATGAAACCGGATACTTTGCCCGGTATACCAATAACTATCCGCTGACCATTCTGACTTACTGGTTTCTGAAGCTTTTACAGGGCGTCGGCGTGCCGGAAAGCGGCTTTATGCTGGCGGTACAGCTGGTAAATGTCGTGTGCATTCTGGTCTCCGTGGTACTGGGGTATCTGATTTTAAAAGAACTGAAAGGCCGGACGGAAGCAGTCTTCTTTCTCGGCGTCTGCGTCCTGTGTCCGCTGTCCTATGTGTGGGCAGGGTATTTCTATACGGCCAACTGTTCCATGCCGTTTTTAATGGGAATTGTGTATCTGGGCATCCGGATTCAGAAGGCCCTGGATGCTTTTCACCGCAGGACGGTGGCGCATCCGGTCCTTTCTGCAGATCAGGATTACCGGAAAGGCCGCCTCACTTTTCTTTTTGCTTTACTTGGCGTCGTGACCGTCTTCGGTTTCAAGCTGCGGGCTACGGCAGCCATTGCGCTGATTGCCCTTTGCATCGACGGGGCGCTTAAGCTCTGGCGCAGACGGGCGGAAGGACTGGTCGGATTGATTGGTGAAACACTCCGGACACTGTCTGTTCCGTTTATCGCTTTCGCGGTGACTGCCGCCCTGTCCCTGGGACTTTTCTCCTCGGCCGTGAATACTTATGTAAACTTCGATTACAAAAATACCGGATTTCCGGCGGTTCATTGGGTCATGATGAGTGCACGCTGGGACGGCTCCTTTGACCAGAATGATGAGAATTATACCGTAAGCTTTGAGACTAAAGAAGAAAAAACTGCAGCTGACCTGGCAATTCTGAAAGAGCGCATCAAAGAGGCTGGACCTTTAGGGCTTGTAGCCCTTTCAGGCCGCAAGCTTCTGAACACCTGGGTGGACGGCACCGACAGCTACCAGGCCGAGGACAGCTACGCTTCCTATGGGAAGGTCTATGATTATCTCATTGGAAATAAGAGCGGACTGCTGCTCATCTATACCCAGGCCTTCCGGACGCTGGAGATGCTGGTCATCGGCTTGGGGGCAGCGAACGCACTGGTAAGGCTCCGGCGTAAAAAGAAAAGACCGCAGCTCTTTTTGGTACAGCTGACTCTGCTTGGCGGCATGGCGTTCCATCTTCTTTGGGAGACGA
>USDU01000057.1 GCA_900553635.1 uncultured Lachnospiraceae bacterium
CCGCCCATGTATTCGGCCCTGAAGGTCAACGGAAAAAAGCTCTATGAGCTGGCCCGCGAAGGCAAAGAGGTGGAGCGCCAGGCCAGACGGGTGCGGATTCTGGATATGGAGATTCATGAAATCCGGCTCCCGGAGGTGAACTTTACGGTGACCTGCAGCAGCGGCACCTATATCCGCACCCTCTGTCAGGACATCGGTGAAAAGCTAGGCTGCGGCGGCTGTATGAAAAGCCTGCTGCGTACCAAAGTAGACCGTTTTGAGCTGGCGGACAGCAATAAACTTTCCGAACTGGAGACAATGATGCACGAGGGCCGTATCGGGGAGGTACTGCTTCCGGTGGACGACGTGTTCGCGGCCTGCCCGGCAGTCCGTATCAGGCAGGAGAGCGATCGCCTGATTCAAAACGGCAATCCTTTTGGAAAAGAGGATATCGCGGAAACGACCGGAGAGCGCCTGCCGGAGGGTACGGAGCTGGAGCGCAATTGCGTGCGTGTATACAATTCCGAAGGGGATTTCCGGGGGCTCTACCGGCGGGAACAGGGCGGCAGACGCTATAAGCCCGAGAAAATGTTTTTATCCTGAGGGATAAAATGATAGGATAAAGGATTTACCATGAGATTAATTACCGGAACGACAGAATTTGAGACAACGGAAGCGACAGCCATTTCCCTGGGAAAGTTCGAAGGGCTTCATGTGGGACATCAGCTTCTGGTGAACCGCATTTTAAAAAAGAAGGAAGAAGGCTTAAAGGCTCTGATTTTTACCTTTGATTTCGGAGAACGGTCCACCCTTCTGCTCCCGGAGGAGCGGAGAAATCTCCTGGAAAAATGGGGCGTGGACTATCTGATAGAGTGTCCCTTTGTGGAATCCATAGCCCATATGGAGGCAGAGGATTTTGTGCGGGAGATTTTGGTAAAGAGGCTGCATGTAAAATATCTGGCTGTGGGGACGGATTTTCATTTCGGCCATAACCGGAAGGGCAGTTACCGGCTTCTGGAGGACATGCAGGAGGAATGCGGTTTTCAGGTGGAGGTAGTAGAAAAAGCCTGCTATGACGGCGGGGAAATCAGCAGTACCCGGATCCGTAAGGAACTGGAGCAGGGCCATATGGAGCTGGTCAATCAGCTGCTGGGCTACGCCTATTCCGTGACCGGAGAGGTGCTCTATGGCCATCAGATTGGCCGGACCCTGGGGCTTCCCACCATCAATCAGCAGCCGGGGCTTTCAAAGTTGCTGCCGCCCAACGGTGTCTATGCCACCAAAACCCGGATTGCTTCCGAGATTTTTGAGGGCATCACCAATATCGGTTACAAGCCGACCATAGGCGGAGAGACGCGAAAAGGTGTGGAAACCTTTTTGTTTGACCTTGACCGGAATCTGTACGGGGAGACGCTGACTGTATCCTTCTATGGCTTTGAGCGCCCGGAGCGGAAATTTGATTCTCTGGAAGCCTTAAAGGAGCGGATTGAGAAAGACGTGGCCTGGGGCAGAAAATATTTTGGAGAAAGAGAAAACTAGTTTCATGAGACTATTTTATTATCTGATAGCGGCACCCGCACTGTTTCTACTGCGGGTGCTGTTCTGGCCTTTTAAGACCATATTCCGGTGCGCCGGCCGGATTCATGGCTGGCGGAAGGAACGCCGGCGTTTCCGCCGGGCCGACTATGACGACATGGACGGCTGGGAATTTGAGGAATATGTGGGCGGACTGCTGGCGCGGGACGGCTATATCCATGTGGAGGTCACCCGGGGCAGCGGCGACCAGGGCGTGGACGTGCTGGCGCAGCGCGACGGAGTCTCCTATGCCATCCAGTGCAAGCATTACCGGGCGAAAATCAGCAATAAGGCGGTACAGGAAGCCTACGCCGGAGCCGAGTTCTACGGCTGCGACGTGCCGGTGGTACTGACCAACAGCTATTTTACCCCGTCGGCGGAGGAACTGGCGGATGAAATCGGCGTGGAGCTGTGGGATCGGGACGAACTGAACCGGCTGGTACGGCGGGCGCGGTGGTAATTCTGCGGAAAACCCACAGAAATCCGCAAAATCCACGTAAATCAAAAAGATTTCCTTGACAAATCTTCCCGATTATTATAAGGTGTAATAGGTTCTTAACAAAATTGTAATAATTATACCGGATAATCAATACGGAGGATTGTATGTTTAAAAGATATAAAGCGGGATTTGTAATGGGTGCGATTTTCATGGCCATGGTCGGCATGCAGGCGCAGGCTGCGCCGCTGGGGGACGGTCTCGGCGAGGGAATCGCATCCAATTTTGATCAGGCCACAGACAGCGAGGAGCAGACCCAGGCCACCGCGGAGGTGGTATGGACCGGTACGCCGCTGGAGGGCTATGTGAATATCGCCATTGCCAGGGTGGACGACAGCCTGAACATCCGCGAAACTGCGGACGGCAACAGCTCCCTGGTGGGCAAGCTTCGCAAAAACGGCGCCTGTGAGGTGCTGGGGATCGACGGCGAGTGGGCCCATATCAAGTCCGGCGAGGTAGAGGGCTATGTGAAGGCCGAGTACCTGTATACCGGACAGGAAGCCATCAACCTGGCCTTTCAGCTGGGACAGACCATGGCGAAGGTGAATACAGACTCCCTGTATGTGCGGATGGAGCCAAGCACCGACGCGGATTACTGGACCAAGGTTCCGGCAGGCGAGGAGCTTCAGGTTATCGAGGATATGGGCGACTGGATCAAAATCGATATCGACGGCGAGGACGGCTATGTGGCGTCGGAATACGTGGATGTGAAAAGCGAGCTGGACACAGCCCTGACTCTGTCCGAAGCGCTGTACGGCGAAGGCGTCACCGACGTACGCATTTCTATCTGTGATTTCGCTAAGCAGTATGTGGGTAACCGCTACGTGTGGGGCGGCACCAGCCTGACCAAGGGCGCGGACTGCTCCGGCTTTACTCTGGCCGTATACCGGAACTTCGGTATCTCTCTGCCCCATTCATCCAGAGCCCAGGCTAACTGCGGCACGAAGATCAGCGTCGGCGACGTGAAGCCGGGAGACCTGATTTTCTATGGCAGCGGCAAGCATATCAACCATGTAGCCATGTACATCGGCGGAGGCCGTGTGGTACATGCCAGCAACGCCCGCACCGGAATCACCATTTCCAATATGTACTACAGAAGCCCGGTGACTGCGGCCCGGATCCTGAAGGACTGATTTTGAAAAATCACCCTTGACACCCCCATATTCCCTATGATACACTATCGGAGTATGAGTTTGCTGGTATCCGGTTATCGGACACTCCGACCATTGCTTGATACCCAGCGTATAAAAAATATAAGGAGGAAACATCATGATCGCAAAGGACAAGAAGCAGGCTATTATTGCAGAGTACGGTTTAAAAGAGGGAGACACCGGTTCACCGGAGGTACAGGTAGCTATCCTGACCGCACGTATCCAGGAGCTGACCGCTCATCTGCAGGCAAACCCGAAGGATCATCACTCCAGAAGAGGACTTCTGAAGATGGTTGGTCAGAGACGTAACATGCTTGCATACCTGAAGAAGATGGATATCGAGAGATATCGTAGCCTGATTGAGAGATTAGGACTGAGAAAATAAGTTTCCAAAAGGGCGGAGGAATCTCACGGTTCTTTCGCCCGGTTTTTGTGTAACCCATTCACCATGTAGGAGAAATGTTCCGAGACCACTGATGTACGCAGGAGCGCATCCCGCGCAAATCAGTAGTTTCGGTTTCTCCGTTACTGTTCACAGTAGCGAAGCTCCTACCTCTAATCAAACAAGGAGAATATTATGTACAAGAGTTTTTCTATGGAGCTGGCCGGCCGTACACTGACTGTAGACGTAGGACGCGTCGCAAAGCAGGCTAACGGCGCAGCCTTCATGCACTATGGCGACACCACCGTGCTTTCCACCGCAACCGCATCCGACAAGCCCCGCGACGGCATCGACTTCTTCCCCTTAAGCGTAGAGTACGAGGAGAAGCTGTATTCCGTAGGAAAGATCCCGGGAGGCTTCAACAAGCGTGAGGGCAAGGCGTCCGAGAACGCGATTCTGACGTCCCGTGTCATCGACCGTCCCATGCGTCCGCTGTTCCCGAAGGATTACCGGAACGACGTAACCCTGAACAACCTGGTTCTTTCCGTAGATCCCACCTGCAGCCCGGAGCTGACAGCAATGCTGGGTTCCGCTATCGCTACCGCGATTTCCGATATCCCGTTCGCAGGTCCCTGCGCTATGACACAGATCGGTATGATCGACGGCGAGTTCATCGTAAACCCGGGTCAGGCAGACTATAAGGTATCCGACCTGAAGCTGACCGTAGCATCCACCAGAGAAAAGGTCATCATGATCGAGGCAGGAGCTAACGAGATTCCCGAGGCAAAGATGATCGAGGCTATCTATAAGGCTCACGAGGTAAACCAGCAGGTTATCGCGTTCATCGACCAGATCGTAGCAGAGTGCGGCAAGGAAAAGCACAGCTACACCAGCTGCGCAGTACCGGAAGAGCTGTTCGCGGCTATCAGAGAGATTGTACCGCCCGCAGAGATGGAAGAGGCAGTCTTCACCGATGAGAAGCAGAAGCGTGAGGAGAACATCCGTAAGATCACCGAGCGCCTGGAAGAGGCATTTGCAGAGAAAGAAGAGTGGCTGGAGGTTCTGGGCGAGGCTGTATATCAGTATCAGAAGAAGACCGTACGTAAGATGATCCTGAAGGATCACAAGCGTCCGGACGGACGTGCCATTACTCAGATTCGTCCGCTGGCTGCAGAGGTAGATATTATTCCGCGTGTACACGGTTCCGCCATGTTCACCAGAGGACAGACCCAGATCTGCAACATCTGTACCCTGGCTCCGCTGTCTGAGGCACAGCGCCTGGATGGCCTGGATGAAAATGAGACAAGCAAGCGTTATATGCATCACTATAACTTCCCGAGCTACTCCGTAGGCGAGACAAAGCCGAGCCGCGGACCGGGACGTCGTGAGATTGGACACGGAGCACTGGCTGAGCGTGCGCTGCTGCCGGTACTGCCGTCCGAGGAGGAGTTCCCGTACGCGATCCGTACCGTATCCGAGACCTTCGAGTCCAACGGTTCCACCTCTATGGCTTCCACCTGCGCATCCTGCATGTCCCTGATGGCAGCAGGCGTACCGATTAAGAAGATGGTAGCAGGAATCTCCTGCGGTCTGGTAACAGGCGAGACCGACGACGATTTCGTACTGCTGACCGATATCCAGGGTCTGGAGGATTTCTTCGGCGATATGGACTTCAAGGTAACCGGTACCACCGAGGGTATCACAGCCATCCAGATGGATATCAAGATCCACGGTCTGACCCGTCCCATCGTAGAGGGCGCTATCGCGCGCTGCCGCGAGGCACGTCTCTACATCATGGACAACTGCATGAAGCCCTGCATCAGCGAGCCGCGTAAAGAGGTAGGCGAGTTTGCACCGAAGATCGTACAGATCCAGATCGACCCGCAGAAGATCGGCGATGTGGTTGGACAGAGAGGTAAGACCATCAACGCCATCATCGAGCAGACCGGCGTGAAGATCGACATCGACGACGACGGCGCTGTATCCGTATGCGGTACAGATAAGGCTGCTATGGACAAGGCCATCGAACTGATCAAGACCATCGTAACCGATTTTGAAGAGGGCATGATCCTCACCGGTAAGGTAGTCAGCATCAAGGAGTTCGGCGCATTCCTGGAGTTCGCTCCGGGCAAAGAGGGCATGGTACACATCTCCAAGATCGCAAAACAGCGCATCAACCGTGTAGAGGACGTTCTGACACTGGGCGACATCGTGAAGGTGGTATGCCTGGGCAAGGACAAGATGGGACGCTTCAGCTTCTCCATCAAGGATCTGCCGGAGAACGCGTAAGCATTATAATAAGAAGTGCAGGATCTGCCGGAAAGAAATTTCCGGCAGATTTTTTTATGCAATAGCTTTCTTACAAAATAACAAAAGGAGCAGCCGTACATGAAATATGGGCAAAATTTAATGCTTGTAACTATTTTCCAGAGAAAACTTGTGCAAAGTTCTGAAAAGCCGGAAAAGAATGTCGATGTATGGACATTCTTGTCGAAATGTGGTAGCATTACCAAAGATGAGGCATAAGCTGAACATAGGAATACCCCTCCGGAAATCAAAAATTTTCGGGGGGGGGTATTTTACATAGATATAGCAAAAAAACGGTAATTTATAAGGTTACAGAGAATGGAAATTACAGATATACATTGTCACATTTTGCCGGGAATGGACGACGGCGCGAAGGATGAAGAAGAGAGCCTGGCCCTGGTGCGGATGGCCTGGGAGCAGGGCGTCGAAGCCTTTATAGCCACGCCCCATTATTCCAGACAGTTCCGTAACGACTGCCCGGAACGCATTCGGGAGAAATGCGAAAAACTGGAAAAAGAAGCACGGGAAACCATCGCATCGGAGATCCGGATTTATCCCGGCCAGGAGATCTGCTGGGAAGAGAGCATTCCGGAAAAACTGGACAGGGGAGAACTTCTCACCCTGGCAGACAGCTCCTACGTGCTGGTGGAATATCTGCCCTCCGTGTCCTACGGAGCTCTGTTCCGGAGCCTGCGGACTCTGCGCCTGGAGGGCTACCTTCCCATACTGGCCCATGCAGAGCGCTACGGAGCGCTGCGGACAGAAGGCCTGGAGGAGCTGACAGAAGCAGGCGTCTGCATCCAGATGAATTATGGCAGCATCGGCACGAGTCTTTTCGATAAGGATCAGCGCTGGTGCAGAAAGCAGCTGAAAGAGGGCAATATCCATTTTCTGGGAACCGACATGCACAGCGTTCACAGGAGACCGCCCCGGGTGGCCGAGGCCATGAAATGGCTGGAGACACATCTTAGTGGGGAAGAGCTTTCACGGATATGCCGGGATCACGCCGGACAGGTGCTGACCAATCAGAATCTATAGAGGGGATACATAAGAGATGGAAAAAAGACAGAATGAAGTGATAGAAATCGATCTGCTGGAGCTTTTCTACGCACTGAAAAAGCAGATCCTGTGGATTATACTGGCAGCGATCGTAGGTGGAACCCTGGCATTTGCGGGCACGAAGCTTCTGATGACGCCCATGTACGAGTCCACCACCACCATGCTGGTCCTGACTAAGGAGACCACTCTCTCCTCGCTGGCGGATCTGCAGATGGGCACCCAGCTGACCAACGACTATGAGATCCTGACCGTCAGCCGTCAGGTACTGGAGCGGGTCATCGACGACCTGAACCTGGATATGGAGTATGAAGATCTGAAAGACAGCGTACAGATCAGCAATCCGTCCGACAGCCGGATCATGGAGATTACCGTGACGTATCCGAGCCCGAAGATGGCCAAGGAGATCGTGGACGATATCGCAGCTGTGACCTCGGAATTCATCGGAGACAAGATGGAGGGCGTTCCCCCGAAGATCATCGACGAGGGCGAAGTGCCGGATCATAAGTCCAGCCCCAGCACCATGAAAAATACAGCCCTGGGCATTCTTTTAGGCATCGTCATAAGCTGCGGCGTCGTAACCCTGTACACCGTCATGGATGACACCGTGAAGTCCGAGGAGGATATCGAGAAATACTTGGGTATCCCGACCCTGGCCAGCGTGCCCGACCGTAAGGACTACATCACAGGCAAGAAAAAGAAAACGAAGAAAAGCAAACCGGCCAAAAAGCGGTAGCAGGAGGACAGACAGATGGCATCAGATAGAAAAGTGGTCATGATAGATCCGAAAAAAGCGGACAGCCTTTATGAAGAGGCCATAAAAACCCTGCGTACCAACCTGCAGTTTGCCGGAAGAGGGATACAGGTCATTCTCGCCACCAGCTGCTACCCCAACGAGGGAAAGAGCGACGTCGCCTTCCAGCTGGCCCGTGAGATTGGAAATATGGGAAAACGCGTTTTATTCCTGGATGCGGATATCCGGAAATCCATGCTGGTAAGCCGCTATCAGGTGAAGCAGAAAGGCATCACCGGACTGTCCCACTATCTGTGCGGACAGGCGGACCCGGAGTACCTGTGCTATGAGAGCAATTTCCCGAACCTGGACATTATCTTTGCGGGACGGAGCGTCCCGAACCCCTCGGAGCTTCTGGAGGACGAAGCCATGGGCAATCTGATCCAGAGCCTGCGCTCCCGGTATGACTTTATCATCCTGGACGCGCCGCCGGTCTTAAGCGTCAGCGACGCCCTGATTGCGGCGAAGTGGTGCGACGGCGTGATTCTCGTTGTAGAGAGCAAGAAGGTCAGCTACAAGGCGCTGCAGCGTGTGAAGAAGCAGATTGAGCAGACTGGCTGTAAGATTCTGGGAGCTGTGCTCAACAAGGTGGATATGCAGCAGGATACCTATTACAGTAAATATTACGGACACTACGGATATTATAATGGCTATGGAAATACGAAGTAAAAAGCTATGGAAAATGGTAGGACTCCTGGCATTGTCAGCGGCGCTCCTGAGCGGCTGCGGCAAGCCAAAAGCCGAACCGGCGGAAGCGGAAGTGGAGGACGTACTGGAAGAGACGGACGATACCGGAGATTACCGGACCGTCACCTGGCAGGGAACCACATACAAATACAACGATCATCTGAGTAATTTTCTGTTCCTGGGCGTCGATACCCGGGAAAAGGCAGAGACCGAGACAGGCAGTGCGGACGCAGGGCAGTCAGACGCCCTGTATCTCATAAGCTGGGACCGGGTAGATAATCAGGTCACCCTGATATCTATCCCCCGAGACACCATGACGCCCATCGAAGTATTTGACCAGAACGGCGGCTCCTTAGGACTCACCGAGAACCATATCAGCCTGGCCTACGGCTACGGCGACGGCGGCTTCAAGAGCCTGGAGCTCTCGAAAAATGCGGTGTCGAGCCTGCTCTACGGCATGCCCATCCAGGGCGTCTGCGCCATGAGCCTGGACGGAATCCCCGAGCTTCTTCGAAGCTTCGGCGATGTGACCGTCACCGTTCCCAATGACAGTCTGGCGGAGCGCTATCCGGAATTCCGGGAGGGCGCGGAGGCGACCATCACCCCGGAGCACGCGGAGATCTTCCTGCGGAGCCGGGACATCGGCGTCAGCCAGTCGGCCATTACCCGCATGGAGCGCCAGCAGGCCTTCCTGGACGCCTTCGGTAATGCAGCCGCTGCAGACCCGTCCAAGGTTACAAAGCTCTACGAAGACCTGATGCCCTATCTGGTCACCAGCATCAGCAATGACTGGTTTGTGAAGCTCATGGAAGCACTTTCCACAGGCGAGACCGTGGAGCGCTGGACGATTCCGGGCGAGGGCGTGGAGGGCGAACAGTACGACGAGTACCATGTGGATAACGGCGCCCTGTATCAGAAGATTCTGGAGACATTTTATAAAAAGGCGGAATAGAACGCTATGAAGAAGAAATATATCGCGTACCTTCTCGGCGCGGCAGCCATCCTGTGCCTGGTCGTGGGCGGCGTCAAGCTGGTAAGAGAGCAGAAGGCCGGAGAAGAGTACGAGGAGCTTCGGGAAGAGGCAAAGACAGAAGAACCGGAAACCGTGGAAGCGGAGCCGGAGGAAGAGAGAGAACCGCTGGATATCCCGGTGGATTTCGAAGCCCTGCAGGCGGAAAATCCGGATATCTACGCCTGGATCACCATCCCGGGCACCAACGTGGATTACCCCATCCTGCAGCGGGAGGGCGATAACGGCTATTACCTGAACCACAGCGTAGACGGAGCCGGGAGCATCGCCGGGGCCATCTTCACCGAGGACTATAACAGCAAGGACTTTACCGATCCGAATACCATCATCTACGGCCACAACATGAAGAACGGAAGCATGTTCCGTACCCTTCACAACTACAGTGACCGGGAGTTTTTCGATAACAACAGAGATATCACCATCTACATGCCGGATAAAATCCTGCATTACACCATTTTCGCGGCATATCTCTACGACAGCCGGCATCTGATGCTGAGCTTTGATTTCAAGGACCCGGACGTATTCCGGGCGTATCTCGACAGTGTCCGGAACATCCGCGACATGAACGCCTTTGTAGACACCGATATCCCGGTGACCGAGGAGGATAAGATTATCACCCTCTCCACCTGCTACAAGGGCCAGGCAGACCGACGATACCTGGTACAAGCTGTACTGGTATCTATAGAATCTTAAGAAAGGATATGGAGGTAAGAAACATGAGAAAGAAGATTCTTGCAACACTGATGATTGTTGGACTTCTGGCAGCTCAGACTCTGACCGTATGCGCAGCAGGCAGCGCAGTTACAGGCGTAACTGTAAGCTCTGGCTACACAGTAGCGATCGATGCGAAGAACGGCGAGGAGAAGAACCTGACCGAAATGGTTAAGAATTCTCCGGAAGAGGTAAAGAAGGCTGTAGAGGGCAAGACTGCTCTTACTCCGGTTATGGATGTAAAGGCTGACGGCGCTCAGAAGGATGCGAACGGCAAGTACGTTGTAACCTTCAACGTTCAGAACCTGACCAGCTCCGTAAAGAACGTAACCGTTCTTCACTTCAACGGAACTGCATGGGAAGTAGTAGAGTCCAGCTTCGATGCAGCAGCCAAGACTGTAACTGCCAAGTTCGCAAGCCTGTCTCCGGTTGTAGTTGTCGCTGACACAGGCAGCAGCAACGGCGGAAACGGCGGAAGCAGCTCTTCCAGCAGCTCCAGCAGCAGTTCTTCCTCATCCGCAGCAGCTTCTCCGAAGACCGGAGCAGCATCTGACTGGATGATGTGGATCGGCGCAGCAGTTGTTCTTGGAGCAGCTTCTGTAGCACTGAAGAAGAAAGAGGCTTAATCTAAGCCAGATGAGGGGATGGAACAGAGGAGCTTTGAGCTTTTAAGAAGCTCCCCTGTCCTGGACCTGAACATGAGATGAATATTCCGGGAAACCTTTCCTATGAAAAGACCTTTGCAGGTTCAGTCAAATCTCATTATGATGGTTTTTAGGAGTACTTATATAGAGGAACAGATAGGAAAAATCATGATAATAAGGTTTGAGGAAAGGCCTGTGGATGTAAGGGAGAGACATTCACGGGCTAAATTTTTGTGAAAAAACACCAGTTACGGATAAAAATGAGGGCAGTACAGGGAGATAAATTATGAGTGAAAAAGCAAAGAGACAGCGAAAAATTGAGCACTGGCAAATTGTGACGGTGCTGTTGATGATATATGATTTTCTTGCAGTGACCGTATCTTATTTTGCAGCATTGTGGATTCGGTTTGACTGTAGATATGCGAGCATTCCCGGAGAATATCTGAAGCCGTTCTATCAGACGATTCTGATCTATGCGATTTTTTGTGTATTTGTATTTTGGGTACTGCGTTTGTATAAGAGCATCTGGCGGTTTGCCAGCTACACAGAGCTGATCCGGATCATTTTTGCTACAGCTATCACAGGCATTGTAAATATGGCTGCTATGCTTCTTTTTGTTAAGCGTATGCCGATCTCCTACTTTATATTTGGAGTATTTCTGCAGTTTGGCCTGACACTGGGAATCCGTTTCGCTTACCGCTTTGTACTGCTTCTGCGAGGCAGAAAGGCCAAAAATGCAGGGTATGAGAAGCGCGTCATGCTCATCGGAGCCGGAAGCGCAGGGCAGATGATTTTTCGTGATATCAAGCATGCGAAAGAGACTAGCGAAAAGGTCTACTGCTTCATTGATGATAATGAAAATAAGTGGGGTAGATATATTGATAATGTGCCGGTTTTTGGTGGCAGAGAGCATATCATGGAGGCTGTAGAAAAGTTTGGCATTGAGAAGATCTACGTGGCAATTCCAAGCGCGAAGCCTGAGGATAAACGTGATATTTTACGCATCTGCAATGAGACATCCTGTGAGCTGATGAACCTGCCGGGTATGTATCAGCTGTATACCGGTGAGGTGACTGTCAGCAAGATGAAGCCGGTGCAGATCGAAGATCTGCTGGGCCGGGATCCGATTAAAACCGATATGGAAGGCGTGTTTAAGTATATTACCGGTAAGGTCATCATGGTGACCGGCGTCGGTTCCATCGGCTCCGAATTGGCGAGACAGATTGCGTCGCACCATCCGAAGCATCTGATTCTCTTCGATATCTATGAAAACAATGCATACGACATCCAGCAGGAGCTGCGGAAGAAATATCCGGAGCTGAACCTGGACACCATCATTGGTTCCGTTCGGGATAGCCGGAAGATCTTTCAGGTATTTGAGCAGTACCACCCGGAGATCGTTTACCATGCGGCGGCACATAAGCATGTGCCCCTGATGGAA